>NZ_JAHQVB010000040.1 GCF_019052655.1 Holdemanella porci | reverse complement strand
ACAAGAAATATGAGGATCCAATATTAAACAAATCATATCAGGAAATGGCAGACTATTATGATACAACTATTATTCCAACAAGAGTGCGTAAGCCTAAAGATAAGGCAGCTGTTGAAGGCGCGGTTGGAGATTGTACAGTAGCCATTGTCGGTAAACTTAGAAACAGGAAATTCTTTTCGTTTGAGGACCTAAACAAAGCAATTATCAAAGAATTGGACAATTTCAATAACAGACCTTTTCAGAAAAAGGAAGGTTCCAGAAAAAGCGTATATTTAGACGAAGAACTTCCGTTTATGAAAGCTCTGCCTGAACAGCCATTTGAGTTGAGTGTATGGAAACGAGCTAAAGTTCAATTAAATTATCATATTTCGATAGAAAAAATGAATTATTCTGTGCCATATGAATACGTTGGAAATTATGTAGATGTAAAAGTCACAAAAAGAACTGTAACTGTATATTATAAAATGAATCAAATTTGTACCCATGATCGATTATATGGTCGTATCAATCAATACTCAACAAATGAAAGTCATATGCCGGAGAATCACCAAAAATTTCAATGGAACAAAGACCGTTTTATGAAGTGGGCTGCCTCTATTGGAGACAATACTTCGATTTTAGTTTCCAAACTATTTGATCGTTATAAAGTTGAAGAACAAGCTTATAAAGGTTGTATGTCATTGTTGAAACTATCAGATAAATATGGAAAAACCAGACTGGAAAATGCGTGTCAATTGGCGTTGGATCACATCAGTCAGCCTGGCTATAAAAATATTAAGATGATATTACAGTCAAATCAAGATTTGAAAGATAAAAATGATAATGTACAAAGTGAATGTGATATGCATGCCTTTGTGCGAGGAAAAGACTATTACGGAGGCAAGAACAATGGATAAGAGTGAATTGATAGAAAAATTGAAGAAAATGAGATTACCAGTTATTGCAGAACAATATGAATTACAAAGTGCAAACCCAGAATACAGTCAATTATCATTCGATGAACGGTTCAGCGAATTAATTGATATGGAATATGATAGTCGAGTAAATCATACAATAGAAAGATTTATCAAGAATGCACATTTTTATGATTCTACAGCTAGTATGGAATCAATTAATTATAATCCAGACAGAAAACTCGATCGCTCGCAAATGGAGGAATTGTCTACAAACAATTATATAAACAACGGTTTGAATGTAATTTTTGTAGGAGCATCCGGCTGTGGTAAAACATGGTTATCAAACGCTTTGGGGATCCATGCCTGTAGAGATAGAAAAACAGTTTTATATATTCGATTACCAGAACTATTCTCAAAATTTGAAGAAATGAGGATTCAAGGAAAATATAATGAATATCTAAAAAAACTAGGAAAGTATGATTTAATGATACTAGATGAATTCTTATTAAAATCGACAAGTGAATCAGAAAGAAGCGATCTACTTGAATTGATGGAAATAAGGTGTAATAAGAAATCAACAATATTCTGTAGTCAATATTCATTTGATGGTTGGCATCAATTATTAAATGGAGGACCTATAGCGGATGCGATATTAGATAGGATAATAAATTCATCTTATTTGATTACATTACATGGAAAATCATTAAGAGAAACATACTCTAAATTAAAAAATAAGAAATAACAAAAAAACACGGTTGATTTAATTTGACCGTGTTTTTTAGTGGACTTGTATTACGTATTAAGATTTAAAAAAGATGGACTTCTTTAACGGATTATGTGGACTTCTGTAGCATATTGCATGGACTTCAGATAGCGGAATACTCACACGTACATTTGCATTTGGCCAAGATCTTGATGGGTTAATTTACCCATTTTTAAGTCGATAAGTACAAAGCACTTTAAGATGTAATTGTAAAATACAAGATCAATAAAGAAATCTTGCCGTCCAAAGTGAATCTTTTTTGGCGCGCAACAAATGAGAAACCTCTGCCAAGTTCTAGTAAGAATTTCTGAAGATGATCAATTAATGCTTGTTCTAAATCTTCTTCATACACATGTGTATCAGGTTGAATTTGTAAAAACTCCATTACATAAGGATCTTTAATGAATTTTTCATATTCCGGTTTAGGTTCTGTTGTTTGGATTTCATTTCTGATAGACTCTTTATTCTTACTTGCTAAAATTCTCTGGTAATACATAGTGTTAATTTGTCTTTCTAGTTGTCTAACACTCCAAGCTGATTTTACACATTCATCTATATAAAATTGTCTTGCCTTTTCATCGTTAATGGGCATTAATAGACGATAATGTGACCAACTCAATTCGCTACACAGTGTGTAGCACTTTTAAAATTTCATGTAAAACTGTCTCATATTTCTCAAATTCTGAACACTGAATCCTTGACCGAATTCTTTTGTAAGAGCTTTGGAAATATTTTTTAATACTTGTTTTCCATATTCTGCACGGTCATTTTCACCACAGACCTCATAGATTTTCTTTCCTATGTTCCAGTACACTTCAACCATTGCTGAATTAACAGATTTGTATATTTCTTGTTTAGCACTAATGATGAAACATCGAATTTCTTTATATGTATCTTCGGTATTTATTGTTGATAGTTGTTTTTTATAGTTTGTAATTAAAGACATGATTACTCCTTTCGTGTGAGTGAAAAAATAAGATTCTGCTTTTTATCATCAATTAAGAATTCCAACTTGCTGATTTAGTATTGAGTTACATATGCCACTTAATTATAACATTTTAGGCGCATATAAAAACGATATAAGCTAAAAATAGTTATGAACAGAATAACTGTTTTAATGGATCTACTCGTCAAGAACAAATGATAAATGTATATAAAAAGAGCTAGCAACTAGCTCTTTTCATCGTCCTTTACATACTCCAATATATCACCAGGTTGACAATTTAATGCTTCACAAATGGCTTCTAAAGTGGAAAAGCGAATTGCAGAAATCTTACCCGTTTTCATCTTTGATAAGTTGACATTGCTGACGCCAACTTTTTCAGACAACTCTTTCAAACTCATTTTTCGATCGGCCATGACGCGATCTAATCGCAATATGATCTTACCCATAATTATAACGTCTCATCACTCAATTGTTGTAGTTCTTGTCCATATCTAAATATATAAGATAACAAATAGATTAGAGCTGCAAAAACGAGGAAGCTTAAGTGAAGACGAATATCGAACTTGATTTGTGTAACATATTTAGTGTTGAAAAGTAGATCGAAGTTGAGTATCTGTTTAAAATATAGAACACGACATACTTCAAGAATATTAAAGACAATACCACCTGCAAGAATATATTTGGCAAGGTTTTTGATGTGATTGGCAACACGAACATCAAATGGAGTGTGATCCATCGTAATTGTACAAATGGATTCAATTGTTTGTACAGCTTTATATATAATAAATACAAATATAGCGGTGATTAAGAAAATCAATGGTAACCACATGGACATTTTATCTTTATTTAATGCCAAATCATCATTAAAGATCAATTGAAGATAGTCAATTCTTATACTTCCAAATAGCGTATTATATACATCCTTGTTGAAGGCATAAAATAAGCTTAGTCCAATTAACAACGCAAAAGAGATTAAACAAACCTGTCGAACGACTTTTAAAACAGAGCACATTTTCTTTAATAAATCTTTAGACTTATCATTCATGATATTACCTTCTAACATTAAATAATTAATGTTTATCGTTAATTTAATTATATATTACATAAATGATAAGTCAATATGATTTACTTCAAAACGCCAATTTCTTCTAAAAATAATTTACCCGCATAAGATAATTCACGATCCTTTCGAATCAAGAATACACTTGAAATATACATACCTGGATCATGAATAGGGCGAATAACCATATCCATAGTATGTCTTGTATCCGCATCAGAAAAAGGGATGATTGCGATTGTGTTAAATGTACGTGCCCATTCGATTGCCGTTTCGTTAATGGAAGTGATAATCGCAACATTGTACGCAACGGCATGTTGACCAAACACAGTGTAAACTGTATTTGAAATATCAAAAGGAATTGCTAAAGGGATGCCATGAAATTCTTCAATTTCAATAGGCGTAGTTTTCTTGGATAAAGGATGCCCCTTAGGAATCACAGCTACAATATCATCTTTTTCATACGGAAAAGTTTCCAATGCCCCATATTGAGGGATACTTGCACGAACCAAGCTAATTTCTGTAATGTTGTTTAAAACATTGGGAACCACAAAATCACCAAATAATTTATGAATAAACAAATTGAAAAAGCATTCTCAAATGGTGGGCCTTTATTGTGTTTGTGACAAAGTGACGATCCAGATCTTGAAACAACCGAAGAAATTGTATATGCCCTTGATAAAGCAGGATGTAGTTTGGTGAAATTAGGAATTCCTTTCTCTGATCCAACGGCATAGGGTCCTGTCATTTAAAATGCGAATATTCGTGCATTATCCAATGGTGTAACGACCGATAAAATATTTGAGATGGTTAAAAGAATTTGTAAAGACTCGAATATTCCTATGGTATTTATGACATATGCCAATGTTGTGCTTAGTTATAAAATGGTGGAAGGAAATATGAGCGGATTGATTCTTCCAGATGTTCCTTATGAGGGAAAAGGAGAGTTTGATGTGGTATTAAAGAAATATGAATTAGATTTGATCAGCATGATTGTACCAACTAGTCATCAACGCATTCAAACGATTGCCAAAGATGCAGGTGGCTTTATTTATTGCGTATCAGGTGTAACAGGTATTCAATCTACGATTACAACAGATATTTCAGCTATGGTACATCTTGTACGAGAAGTCGCAGACGTTCCTGTTGCGGTAGGTTTTGGAATCTCAACGCCAGAACAAGCTAAAAAAATGGCTGATCAATCCGATGGAGCTATTGAGAAGATTGTTGAAAAGTATGGAAAAGATGCGCATAAGTATGTTGAGGAATATGTTAAAGAAATGGTAGAAGCGATAAAATAAAAGATCTCAGTCCAAGAAAAGGGCTGAGATTTTTAATTGAAATTATAATTGAACTTTAGTGTAGAAAGTCAAAATTTATCAATTATAACTGATAAAATATAAAAATTAATGAAAGATTTAAGATATGAATTTAACTTTTGATGATAGAAAAAAAACCATAAGTAAATATGGGCAACATTGTAAATCTTTAATTATGTTGTTTGGTTGATTCATTCCAGTTCACAGAACACTTTAAGATTTGATTTGGAATCTGTTTGTTTTCTCCTTTTAATGAATCAATTAAGATCGATGCAGCTTGATAGCCTTCATCATAGGCAGGCTGTACGATCGTTGTTACGGTTGGACTAGAGAAGTTAGTCCATTCTGTATTGTCAAAGCCAATTAATCCAATTGTATCTGGCATTAGGTTACGATAATCTTTTAATGCCAAATAAACTCGTGGTAATAAGAAGCAGTTGGCTACAAAGATGAGGGTGCGAACACCAAAACGTAATTCATTATATAGTAGATCACGTAATGCATCGCTTGTTACATCATCTGCTACAACGTGAGTTTTGCATGTTTTTCCTTTTGTTTCTAAAGCGTGTAAAAAACCAGTTGTACGCTCTAAACGTGTACTTAATACATGAGGATCTGCCGTAATCATTATGAATTCATCATATCCATCATTGATTAGGTGTGTTCCTACATTCAATATGGATTCATAGTTGTTTGTCTTGACCCATTTTTCTTTATCCATAGAAACTTGTGAATCAATAAATACTACGTCTTTATTTTCTTGTTTGATTTTTGGAATCAATTCGGCAAAATGACTGGATGGCTGGATGATAAAACCATCAACTCCCATTGCCAACATGCGATTGACGTATCCTTTTTCATTTTCAAAATTATAATTACTGTTTCCAACAATCAACTGGTAACGATTATCTCTTGCGAAATCATCGATTCCTTTAACGATTTGATTGGCAAACGTGTTAGTGATATCTCCAATGATAACGCCAATTAAACGTGTTTCTTTTGCGTTTAAAGAGCGTGCTGCAATACTTGGACGATAGTTTGTCTCTTTGATGACTTGAGCAATTCTTGCTTGGGTTTCCTCTGACATTTTGTCCGTCTTACCATTTAGAAAAAAAGAGACAGTGGTTTTAGATGTTCCAGCGCGTTCAGCTATATCACGAATGGTTATTTTTTCTTTCATAAAGCGGATCCTTTCAATACTCTAATTTTAACAAATATTACATTTTCTAGCAAACGCGTTTACTAGGCACGAACAATATATGTTTTTACTTTATCTTTTTTCTTATGTACGACAAATACTTTGCAATGGAATGGTTCACCATCTAAGAATAATACTTTCTTTCCTTTATAGATTTCCTTATGGAATATGGCTACACTATAAGATTCATCTTCTGAAAGTATAAACTTTTTAGTGTGTACAATCGTATTATCTAGTTTTGTATCGTTGTTTTGAAGAACAAAATCATCTTTTGTTTCAATCGCTTTATCCACAAAACAAATGCATTGTTCGAAATGATTCGTGAAATCTTGTTCAAAATATAAAACATCATGCTCTAATTCTTCATTATAACGAAGGGAACATGGCTCAATATGCTTTGTGTATGGAATGTTGGATACAAGCTTTAAACCTTTTAAATCACTAGCATCTGGATCTAAATGAAAACGTGTAACAGCATGATGGTTACCGTCTTCTTTTACTTCATCTACAATCATCCATACACCTATATCAAGGACAATCACTTTTCTTGTCCATACTTGTAACGGATCATGTCCTAATAGTGTACCTTCATAGTAGTGAATGCCATCTTTATGATAGACATAATTCTTTAATGGAACACCAAAATCTTCATATCCCCAACTATCCTTAGGTACACATGAGCAATGTTCATCTACAATCACACCATTATGACTTGCCATAGATTTTAAGTGTACTCTTAGTGGATGATCTTCACGATATGTTAAACGTCCAGTATCAATACATACAGGGTTTCCCTTATAGTAAATGGATACATGTAAGTTATCACTATGTCCATGTCCACTGCCTAATGATCCGTTAGTAAACATGGTAAAGTTAGCATCTTCTTTCCAAGAACTCCTTGATGTATACATACCGCTATCATTTCCATCAAAGTGAAGTTCGTTGGATTCAATAGCTTGACTTTCTAGATAGATCTTGGCATTTTTAGCTCCTAATGTATATAAAGATTCCATGTCAAAAGTATGAAATGCGATTGACTTCCATGTGGGTTCATTAAATAAGAAGCTAGCACGTGTCATGACATCTTGAATATTACTGCGATCTGTATCCCCGAATGTTTCAATTTCTTTATGAGGGGTAGCCTGTAAGAAGATGGCTCTAGCCAAAGCATGAATTTGTGGCAATTCTTGTTCTGAATAATACATAGCTTTCATGCAGTAATTTAAGACTTCAATATGATACATCGTGGATTGTTCCCAATGCATACCATCTGGATACACTTGTGCTTGGATTTGTCTTTTCCATTCATTGAATGCCCAAGCATAGATATCACTTTGTTCTTCAATCATAGGTAATATGCTGATCATAGCACATGTTTGAATGCTTCCCCAATTTGATGTTATGTATTTTGGAATGTAATGCTCTTTTAAATACGCACACTGATCCAACATGGATTTGGCAATCGTAGTGATTTCTTCATCACTTAATAAATTGTTTGTGTACAAATAAGGCAGGGCTTCAAAGAAGTTCATTAAACGAATGCCTGTATCGAGTGTTCTTGTGCTTGGTTCTGGTTGAATTGTTGGATGGGCTTCTATCCAGTTTAAAATGAGTGTTTTGGCATATTCAATATGATCAGAAAGAACTAGATAGTTTAGGTAGTCCATACGATTGAGCATGAAGCACCATTCTTCATCATCGTTTAATTGTATGTTCCAATCTAATGTTTCTAGCTTGTAAGGAATTTGGCAACGTTCCATGTCCCATGGTTTATCAAACGTAAAGATGTTTTGGATCAGTTCTTCTGATTTTCTTTTTACTAGAATTTGATCTTCTTTCGTTAATAATTTTTTTACGTGCAGTACATCCTTCTTGTCTGCCCAGAATTGTAGTTGTTTTTTTATGTAAGATAGATTCATAGAGTTCTCCTTAAAAAGAAAAGGAAGCAAATTTGCTTCCTTTATGTATTAGGCTAAGATTCCTAAGCAGCTTAATGCAACACCGATAACAACAGTGATCAATACTAACCAATAAGTAGTAATACCTTTTTTCTTGATTAAGTAATACATTAATGCTGTATATAATACTGGTAATAATGCAGGAGCAACTTTATCTAACATTGCCTGAATATCTACTGTAGATTGTTTAACACCTTCTTCAATAGCACCAGCAGAGAATGTGATTGCGACGTTCATTTTAACGAATGTTGCAGCTAAACCAGCGATAACAGTAACACCGATCATACTTGCAGCTTCAGAAATAACACCCATTTTTTCAGATAATTTGTCAATCATGCTTGTTCCTAGACGACGTCCATATCCACCCATAACAAGTTTGATTGCCAATAATGTAACGTTTTCGCAGATTAAGAATAATAATGGAGCAATTGCCACACCATCCATAGCCATAGAAGCAAAGATAGTTGAGAATAATGGAGCAATACAGAATTGTGATAATGAGTCACCAATACCTGCTAAAGGACCCATCAATGCCATCTTGATACCACGAATTTCATCGTATTCCATTCCGTTTTCTGCCATTGCCAAGTGAATAGAAGTGATAAATGGTAAGAAGTTAGGGTTTGTGTTATAGAATTCACAGTTATTGTCTAATTCTTCAGCCAATTTAGCTGGGTTATCACCATACAATTTTTTGAATGCAGGATACATTACTAAAGCGTATCCTAAACCTTGATAGTTACTATAGTTAAAACCATTTTGTAAGAAGTAAGCACGTAATGTAGTCTTAGTGTAATCCTTCTTTGTTAATTTAGATCCAGTCATCGTGTTCTACCTCCTCAGTTGCAGCTTGTGCGACAGCGACATTTCCAGCATCGTTATAGTGTTTTAATGCGAATACAGTTCCGACAATAGCAATGCCGATTACTGGTACGCCTAAATAAGCGGCTAAGAAGTATCCTAATAATGCGAATGGAACAACTTCCTTCTTTAACATAACGCTCATGATCATAGCAAAACCGATAGCAGGTAACATACCACCAGCAACTGTTAATCCTTTTAATAACCAAGCTGGTACTAATGCTACTAATTTACTTAATGTATCCATGCTGTATGCACCTAAGAATCCTAATAAGAATCCAACAAGGGCAAATAATAAGATTGTTAAGTTAGAGTGTAAACGGAATTTTGCAAAGTCTTGTTTTTTCAATGCGTTGTTTGCACTTTCTGGTGCACCTGCACGAACTGTATAGATAGCTGTTTGTAAGAATTGAATTGCGACTGCAAAAGGAATAGATAATGATAATGCACTTTCTGGTGTAACACCATCCATAGTGATTGCCATTAATGTACCAATGATACCAGGTCCGATTGGGTTAGGAGGAACAGTTCCACCGGCACCAACACCGAATCCCATGAATGCTAATTCAGCAATTGCTCCACATTGCAATGCTGTCTTAAGATCACCACATACAATACCAACACCGAAGCTTAATACTAAAGCACGGTTCGTAAAAATACCCCACAACATCCCTGAGTAGCAGAATGCTGTCCATAGACCGATGATTACGGCCTGTAACAATGTAATTTGCATATTCTTTTATCTCCTATAAATAATTTTTAATATCTACTAATACACTTCCATCAGAACCACTTGGTGTAGTTTGTGTATTAAATTCAACGTTATACTTTTCAATCATTTCTTTTAATGCAGCCTTGTCTTCAGTACCCAAGAAAATAGAACGAGTTACTTTTTCTTTACCTTCACAGTTGTGAATGTTTCCAATGTTGATTTGTTTGATTGGAACGCCACCTTCAACTAGGCGTAAAGCATCTTTACAATCTTTTACAATTAAGAAGATTGTTTGAGCAGGATTTGCCTTGTGAATGATGTCGATAACTTTTTGTACTGAGTAAAAACGCATTGCGACTTCCTTAGGAATTACAGTCTTCATTAAAGTTTGTGCCATTGCATCTTGGCTTGCTTGATCGTTCGCAACGATTACTGTGTTAACGCCTAAAGATTTTACCCATAATTGACCTTGACCATGAACTAAACGTTCATCGATACGTGTCATAACGATGTTTGGTGTTGCCATTTTATCTCCTCCTTATTTTTACCAGTATGGATCCCATTGCTTGATTTGACGCATTAATGCTTCCATATAGTAGTAGTCGCCCCAGATGTTTCCTTCATCTACGCCTTTACCGCTATGCCATGAATATACGCCATGATACAAGATTGGATCGCCTGGTTTGTGATCATTGTTAGTGTAGTTTTGAATCAATGAGCGAGTGATGTTGTCACAAGCTTTTTGATACACCTTTTTACTTGGATCCTCTTCTTTGAGCCATTGATCCATTTCAAGCATTCCACATACGGCAATAGCAGCTGCACTTGAATCTCTTGATTGTTCTGGATCATCTGTAAAAATTAAATCCCAGTAACAAATATTGTCTTCTGGTAAACGATTTAAGAAATAGTTTGCCATTCCTTTATATAGATCAACGTATTCTGTGTTTTTCGTGTAGCGAATATTTAATGGGATTCCATAAATACCCCATGCCTGTCCACGAGCCCAAGAACTATCATCTGAATATCTTTGACGTGTAGCACCATGACTTGGTCCTCCAGTAACTGGATCCATATAGAATGTGTGATATGCACTCGCATCATCACGAATTACATATTTACAACTTGTTGTGAAGTGTTTTGTTGCGGCATCCGCATAGTGATTATCACCAGTAACTTCACTTGCCCAATATAATAATGGGATGTTTAACATGCAGTCGATGATGAATCGATAATGTTCAGGACTGTCTTTAGGTCCCCAAGCCTGCAAGAACTGTCCTTTTTCTTGCCAACGCTCCATCAATTTATCAGCTGCCAACAATGCAGCTTTTTTTGCATGCTCATTTTTTGTAAGCTTATAGCCACTTACGCAAGATAGCGAATATAAGAATCCAAGATCGTGGTGATCTAATTCAATTCGATTTTCAACACGGTGCAAGAAGCTTTCGATATTTCGATCAGCTAATTCTTTATATTTCTTATCATTCGTATATTCATATGCCAACCACAACATACCTGTCCAGAATCCATCAGTCCATTCGATGTTGTCGATGATTGGATACTTTAAACCTTTAGTACATGAATATGGGAATCGATCTTTGAAATATTCCATATTTAAATTAACTTGTTTTAAACATTCTTCAAACGCATTTGTTAATTCTTCTTTTGTAAGGGCGGGTGTTGCTAAAAACTCTTGTTCTTTAGTAAATGGTTCGATATTTACTGTACGTACCATAATCTCCATAGCCTCCTCAAAAAAGTAAACTGGTTTACTAGACAACACCATTATTGCACCTCAAAAATGGATTGTCAACACATTTTGTTCAAAAATTAACAAACTCCGAAAACGCTTACCTATAATATATACGAAAAAAATAAAAAAATAAAAAAACAGATTATTTTCACTTTTCAAGTTGACAAAACCGGTTTACTATACTAGACTACAGGTGAACTGGTTTACTAAAAAGTAAACGCGTACTAGACACACGCAAAGTATAGAAAATGGAAGGTGGAACTATGGAATCGTATATGAATCGTATTTCCAACACAGGAATCGTACCTGTTGTTAAGATTCTAGAAAAAGAAGATGCATACCCATTAGCTAAGGCACTGTTAAATGGTGGAATCGATGTTATTGAAGTTACATATCGTAGCGAACATGCAACGAGTGCAATCCAAACTATTTCAGAACAATTACCAGATATGTTAGTCGGTGCTGGAACTGTATTATCTGTTGAACAAGCAAAAGAAGCTGTTGAAGCAGGGGCTAAATTTATTATTACACCTGGATTTAATACGAAAGTTGTTCAATGGTGTTTGGATCATGACGTGGAAGTGTATCCAGGCGTATCAACAGCGAGTGAAGTTGAAATGGCTCTTTCAATGGGATTAACACAATTAAAGTTCTTCCCAGCAGAATCAAGTGGAGGCGCTAAGAAATTAAAAGATCTAAGTGCTCCATATGCGAACGTTCACTTTATGCCAACAGGTGGCATTAACACAAAGAATATGCATGATTATCTTTCATTGCCAAATGTAGAAGCAATCGGCGGAAGCTTTATGTTGCCAAATGATTTGGTTGTCGCAAAAGATTGGAATGGAATAGAAGCTTTATCAAAAGCAGCTATCAAAAGTTTGTTGGACTTCCAGTTAATTCATGTTGGAATTAACACAAATAGTCCTGAAGAATCAAAACAAGTGACAGATACATTATGTTCTTTGTTCCACTTTACACAATACACAAAGCCAAAATCAAATTTTGCTGGTGTAGGATTTGAGGTTTTACATAAAAAAGGCCGTGGAGAAAATGGTCACATCGGAATCTATACTCCATATCCTGAAAAAGCAATGTATCACCTTTCTAAACAAGGTGTGAAGTTTGTCGAAGAAAGTATTACACGTAATAAAAAGACAAATCGAATCAACTTTGTTTATTTAGATTTAGAAATAGCTGGATTTGGAATCCATTTGATTAATCCAGATTTAAAAATGGAGATTTAATATGAAACAAAAAGTAGTCACTTTTGGAGAAATCATGTTACGTTTAGCACCAGAAGGATATTATCGCTTTGTACAAGCCGATACATTTGGTGCAACTTATGGTGGTGGAGAAGCCAATGTAGCTGTTTCTTTAGCTAATTATGGTTTTGATGCCAAATACGTAACTCGTCTTCCAAATCATGAAATTGGCCAATGTGCCATCAATTCATTACGCAAATATGGTGTAGACACATCTTATATTGCTCGTGGTGGAGACCGTATTGGTATCTACTATCTAGAAAAAGGTGCTAGCCAACGTCCTAGTAAAGTTATTTATGATCGTGCAGGATCTAGTATTTATACAGCTACAAGTGCGGATTTTAACTGGGATGAAATCTTTAAAGACTGTGCTTGGTTCCATATTACAGGAATTACACCTGCTTTATGTGACAATGTAGCCAAACTTACAATAGAAGCTTGTAAGAAAGCAAAGGAACATGGAGTTAAGATCTCATGTGACTTGAACTATCGTAATAAGCTATGGTCAAAAGAAAAAGCTGGTGAAGTCATGGCTAAGATCTGTGAATATGTCGATGTATGTATTGCCAATGAAGAAGATGCAGCCGATGTATTTGGAATCAAGGCCAGTGATACGGATGTAACAAGTGGTGAAGTCAATCGCGAAGGATATAAGGAAGTAGCTAGTGAATTGACAAAACGCTTTGGATTTGAAAAAGTAGCCATCACATTAAGAGAGTCAATCAATGCGAATATCAACAACTGGTCCGCTATGTTGTATGATGGAAAAGATTACTATTTCTCAAAGAGATACAACATGCAGATCGTAGATCGTGTAGGTGGTGGAGACAGTTTTGGAGCTGGATTGATTGCCGCAAGCCTAGAAGGATATGATCCTCAGGCAACCATTGAATTTGCGGTAGCCGCAAGTTGCTTAAAACACTCTATCGAAGGTGATTTCAACATGGTAAGCATGGGCGAAGTGTTGAAATTAGCTGGTGGAGATGGTTCAGGCCGCGTTCAAAGATAAATAGAAAGAAGAGTAAGAATATGTTTGAAATGAAAGATTTCTCATTAGAGGGAAAAGTTGCTTTAATTACTGGGGCAAGTTATGGTATTGGCTTTGCGATTGCGACAGCTTACGCAAAAGCAGGAGCTACAATTGTATTTAATGATATTAAACAAGAATTAGTAGATAAAGGTTTAGCTGCTTATCAAGAAGCAGGTATCAGAGCTCATGGATACGTTTGTGATGTTACAGATGAAGATGCAGTCAATGCGTTTGTGGCAAAAGTAGAAGAAGAAGTAGGAACAATTGATATTTTGGTTAACAACGCAGGAATTATTAAACGTATTCCTATGTTGGAAATGAGCGCAAAAGATTTCCGCCAAGTCATTGACATTGATTTAAATGGACCATTTATCGTAAGTAAGGCTGTTATTCCTGGAATGATCAAAAAAGGTCACGGAAAGATCATCAACATTTGTTCAATGATGTCTGAACTTGGTCGTGAAACAGTGAGTGCTTATGCAGCAGCTAAAGGTGGATTAAAGATGTTAACTCGTAACATTTGTAGTGAATATGGAGAATACAATATCCAATGTAACGGTATTGGTCCAGGATATATCGCAACACCTCAAACAGCTCCATTACGTGAAAAACAACCAGATGGTTCAAGACATCCATTTGATCAATTTATCGTAAGTAAAACTCCGGCTGCTCGTTGGGGAGAACCACAAGATTTAATGGGTCCAGCTGTATTCTTGGCAAGTGATGCAAGTAACTTTGTCAATGGTCACGTATTGTATGTAGATGGTGGTATCTTAGCTTATATTGGAAAACAACCAGAATAGAAAAGGAAGGGTCGAATATATGAAAATCGCATTAATTAACGAAAACTCTCAAGCTGCAAAAAATGCACAAATCTATGAAGTATTAAATGAAGAAGCTCAAAAAGCAGGACACACTGTATTCAACTACGGTATGTATTCTGCAGAAGATGATGTTCAATTAACATATGTAAAAAATGGTTTATTAGCATCTATCTTATTAACTACGAAAGCTGTTGACTTTGTTGTAACAGGATGTGGAACAGGACAAGGAGCCATGCTTGCTTGTAACTCATTCCCTAACGTATTGTGTGGACACATCACAGATGCTGTTGATGCTTACTTATTTGGACAAGTAAATGATGGAAACTGTATCGCTATGCCTTTTGCACAAGGATTTGGATGGGGTGCAGAAATTAATCTTCACTATACTTTTGAAAAATTGTTCTCAGAAACATTTGGTGGTGGATACCCTAAAGAACGTCGTGAACCAGAACAACGTAATAAAAAGATCTTAGATCAAGTTAAAACTGTGACTCACCGTCCATTAATTGAAATCTTAAAAGAAATTGATCAAGACTTCTTGAAAGAAACGATAGCAGGTGATCACTTCACAGAATATTTCTATCCAAACTGCCAAGATGATGAAATCGCAAACTATTTAAAATCACTATAATAATTAAAAGTAAATTCTCTCCTTTAAGCAAATGAGTTTGACGGGAACTCATTCGTGTCATTGATTCATAATATAGGCCTCCTAAATATAAACTGGAGGCCTTTTTTGTATAAGAAAAGCTGTGGATTAAGCGATGTTAAAATCACTTTCTGTCTCACGGTTTTTTCTTTCTTTTACTATGAATGGTAAATGGAATAGGCTAAGTCCAATCACTCCAAGCATGATGACTCTAAATAAATAGATATAGTATCCATGGCTTAGGTTAAGGAACGGAAGTCCTTCTAATGGTGGTCTTACAATAAACATAAAGTTTGTATCATATACTGCCAAAATAGAATTCATATATAAATTGAAAACTAATAACGCAAACAATACGACTAAATTGTCTTTAAATGCCTGCATACCTAGGTTTGCATGTTTGAAACGAATCAAATATAAAGAAAACCATGTTAATGCTGCATGATACATGAAGCATTGATATACATTGGCTACATTAAATTCAACGCCATACGTTGGAATCAAAATTGCCGCGATTCCTCCGCAAGTACCGACAACCGCAAAGAAGTTGATCATTTTTTGTTTTAGTGGACCATCCTTTCCAAAAGTAATGTAGGCCACAATAAACAATAAGATACTGCAGATATGGAATGGAAGGGATTGCGGATTTAAGTGCATTCCTCCATGTGTACTTGGAATCATATCTGACATCATTTTTGTGGTTTCGCTAAGTAAACATATAAACATAAAGAAGTAACAAGCATTTTGTAGCGTGAAATCTTCTTTTTTCGCATAGTGATTCATAATTAGGATAAATAGAATACATATTCCTATCCATATAAAGTGTTTTGTAGTAAACATATGCCCTTTCCTCGTAGTCCACAGATTATACCATTCGAATCATAAGTAAACAATGACAAAATCCTTAAACTTATCTAAAATATTCTTAAATTACATGATATACTTTTTTTCTAGATGATAAAAAGGATGTCGACTCCTTGTAATCGTATAAATCCATATTTAAAAGGGGGTATAATAAAATGGTACAAGATATTTATCCGCATAAGTTACATAATGAATTTGATCCAGAAGTAAAGGCAACAGAAAATGACATCTTATTGTGTATTGTGAATGGAAGGATCTTAATTCATTTAAACTGCTTTGAGAATAAGGAAGTTGTTTTTCCTAAAGTAAAAGAAATACAAATCCATTCAGAATATCGTTATTTATTTTCAATTGATAGTACGAAATATTTCTTATGTGATATGCGATTAGAAGACAATCAGATTCCATCAGGATATGGTTATGTTGAAGAGAGAAGTTTGCGTATTGAAGGGATTGGTCCAAAAGACAATTTGTTTGCGGCCATTACTGGAAAGCATTTGGCAGATTGGTATCGAGATACTAAATTCTGCGGAAGATGTGGACATAAGATGGTGCATTCAACAAAGGAAAGAGCTATGGTTTGTCCAGAATGTCATAACACAGTGTATCCAAGAATTATGCCAGCTGTCATTGTGGGTGTAATCAATGGGGATAAGTTATTGTTGACAAAATATCGTACGGGATTTAAATATAATGCGTTGATTGCGGGCTTTACTGAAATTGGTGAAACCGTAGAAGAAACAGTAAAACGTGAAGTTATGGAAGAGGCTGGAATCAAAGTCAATAATATTCGTTACTATAAGTCACAGCCTTGGGGAAGTGCCAATGATATTTTGTTAGGGTTCTTTTGTGATGTAAAGGGCAATGATGAAATATCTATGGATACCAATGAATTGAAATATGCGGATTGGGTTCAAAGAGATGAAATCATTCTTCAACCAGGTGAATTTAGTTTAACGAATGAAATGATGAAATTGTTTAAGGAAAATAAAGTGGAGTGAAAGTATCACACTCATTCTTCTAAAAATGAAGAGGATATGGTACAATAAAGTGTGTAAAAAAATTTTATAGAAAATAGGAGTGAAAAATTATGGCAATTTCTGCAGGTGATTTTAAAACAGGATTAACTTTAATCGTTGATGGTGATCCTTGGGTAGTATTAGATTTTCAACATGTTAAACCTGGTAAAGGTGCAGCTATCTTAAAAACTAAGATGAAAAACTTAAAAACAGGGAATACACAAGAAAGAAACTTCAATGCTTCAACTAAATTTGAACAAGCTAACATTTCTAAAAAAGCAGCTCAATTCTCATATGAAGCAGATTCTACATATTACTTCATGGATTTAGAAACATACGATACTTATGAATTAACAGCTGACCAAGTTGATTTCAACAAATACTTTATTGTTGAAGGTGCTGAAGTATCTTTGATGTTCTTCGAAGGAGAATTATTATCCGTTTCTGTTCCAGAAAAAGTTGAATTAACAGTAGCTGAAACAGATCCAGCCATCAAAGGTGCACCATCTAACCAAACTAAAGATGCAACTACAGATACTGGATTAACATTAAGAGTTCCACAGTTCATCGAACCAGGTGAAAAAATCGTTGTATTCTCAACAGATGGAAAATATGCAGGAAGAGCTTAATCGCTCTTCTTTTTTTAACTATGAATAAAGTCGTCTTAATTACAGGTGGTGCTCGTGGTATCGGAAGTGCAATCGCATTGGAACTCGCAAAACATGGTTATGATATTGTCATTAACTATTTAACTTCTAAACAGCCTGCCAAAGAATTAAAAGAAAAAATTGAATCTCAATATCATGTTCATTGTCTTACCATTTGTGCTGATGTATCCGATGTAGATCAAGTAAATATAATGGTTAGTGAAATTGAAGAGAAGATGGGTGGCGTAGATATATTAATTAATAATGCGGCTGTAGATCTTTCCAATTTGTTTCATTTAAAAAATGCCGAAGAATTTAAAAGAACATTAGATGTAAATGTAGTAGGTGCTTTTAACTGTAGTAAAAGAGTCTATAAACATATGTTAGATCAAGAATATGGAAGAATTATCAATATATCAAGTACCAACGGAATTAACACATATTATCCAATGTGTATCGATTATGATGCTTCAAAAGCAGCCTTGATTTCAATGACACACAATCTTGCGGCTGAATTTGGACCATACATCAATGTGAATTGTGTTGCACCCGGATTTATTGGAACCGATAATGAACTAGATGGCTATGACGAAGAGTTCTTAAAGGAAGAAACAGAAAAAATCATGGTGAAACGTTATGGAAAACCAGAAGAAGTGGCATACCTTGTTCGTTTTCTAATTAGTGATGAAGCTAACTTCATCAACAATTCCATTATTCGTATCGATGGTGGACAGATGGGTAGTTGTTAAAAAAAGTGGTTAAATCCCTATGTTTAAAGGGTAATCCGCAATTAGATAGGGTTGACTAAAAGTTGGCTTTAAAAA
>NZ_JAHQVB010000003.1 GCF_019052655.1 Holdemanella porci | reverse complement strand
ATTTTTAGAATATGAGTGTAATTTTGTCTTGACAAAGGTCACTTCATAACAGGTGATAGACAATGCAGGAAAATGTATTCTTTTTTCTGAAGACTAAAAATAGTGTTAAATATTTATACGATAATATCAGTGTTGAAGATGGACTTGCCCTCATGCGCAAGCACAAATATACGGCGATGCCCATTATTAATAAGGAAGGGGTTTATGTAGGAACCCTTACAGAGGGGGATTTTCTTTGGTACTTATTAGACCATCCTTCAATTCATAAAGAAGATCTAGAACAAATGGAGATTCGTGAATTAATTCGTGGAGACTTTACGCCACCAGTTCAAATCGATGTTCCAGTCGATCAATTGTTCGCTCAATCTTTGAAACAAAACTTCGTCCCCGTAGTTGATGATCGTCAAATTTTTATTGGTATTGTGACACGACAATCCATCATTCAATATTTAATGAATAATGCCGATAAATACATACAACAATAAAACAGCCGGATTTATTCTGGTTGTTTTCTTTATCACATTGAAAAAAGCCTTTAAATTGTGTATGATAATGGGTATTAATGAAGGAGTGATAGTTTCATGAATCCGGATGATTCAGTCCCGTTACAGTATAGTTTAGGAGGGTTAACATGAACCTTCCCATCTTAATTTTATTTACATTTATTCTAAACATCTTGTTTTCAATGACAAGCAGCATCGTTTCTACAAATAAAGAAATCGAAGATGAATCTTATAAATATCAAGCTACTTTAAAATGGTTATCTCTATGCATGGAAATATTTGGCATTGTGATGAGTGTAATCTATTTACAACCCATGATCCATACTCCATTACTTTATATAGTCGTACTTCTATTGGTGTATGCATATATTTTATTGAGTGATTTATTACCGAGAAAGTTTGCGAATGCACATTTAAATCAGTTTGAAAAATCATTTATGTCCATTGCGAAAGGTATTCAATCCTTATGTACACCATTTACTTTTTTCTTGCGTTTTGAAGTGGAAAAAGAACAGGAAGATTATTCCGAAGAAGATATTTATGAAGTTATCAACAGTGGCGGTGTTGAACCAAGTCAAAAAGAGTTTATCGAAAACCTATTTGAGTTCGATGATACACCCGTTGAAGAAATTTGTACGCATCGAAGTGAAGTTGTTTGTCTATATCTAAATGACGATAAAGAAACATGGAAAAAGACCATTCTAGAAAATCGTCACACATTATATCCTGTATGTGATGAGGATAATGATGATGTCGTAGGTATTCTAGATACACGTGATTATTTCCGTTTAGATTCGATTGAACAAGATAACGTCATCAATAAAGCGATGGATCAGCCTTTCTTTATTTCACAAAATATGAAGGCCGATGTTCTATTGAAGGAAATGAAAATTAAAAAAGTATACTTTGCGGTTTTACTTGATGAATATGGAGGAATGACCGGTATCGTGACTTTACATGATATTATTGAAACTCTTCTTGGTGAAATCCAAGAAGATGATGATATTGAAGAGCCAGATCCAATCCAACAAATAGATTCTGATCAATTTAGAATCTATGGCCAAGCTGACATTGAAGATGTCGAAAAAGCTTTAGGCATTTCATTAGAAGATGAGGATTGTGACACGTTTGGTGGATACATCCTAAATCATTATGGACAAATTCCTGATGAAGGTTCACATTTTAAAGTCAGTCTAGACTTAATGGATGTATATGTTAAGGAAGTAAAAAATCATCGTATCGGACAAACTATTGTACAAATAAAGCGAAAAGAGGAAGGAAAGCAAAATGAAAGCACTGAAAAACGCAATCGAGACTAGAGGACATTTTATTAATGATGAGGTATTAAAGGTTGATGCTTTTTTAAATCATCAAATCGACTGTTCTTTAGTAGATGAAATGGGAAATGAATTTTATGAACACTTTAAAAACAAAGGCATCACAAAAGTAGTAACCATTGAATCTAGCGGTATTGCCCCAGCCTATGCGACAGCCATTCGTTTGAATGTGCCATTGATTTTCATCAAGAAAACACAACCAAGCACAATGATCGATCCTGCTTTTGCAGAAGTCTTCTCTTTCACAAAGAATAAGACATATCCAATTTGTATTGAAAAAGAATACTTAAAAAAAGGCGACAAAGTATTATTCATTGATGACTTCTTGGCAAATGGTGAAGCATTCAAGGGAACGGAAAACTTAATTGCGCAGGCACAAGCTGAAATTGTTGGTGTTGGCATGGTTATTGAAAAAGCTTTCCAAAAAGGACATGCATATATTACTGAAAAAGGATATGACCTTTTAGCGTTGGCATCTATTGCAGGTGTTAAGAATAAGAAAATTTCATGGGCTGATGAATAATCAGTCCATTTTTTTAAAAATTTGGGGGATTCTAATGAAAAATACATTCAAAAAACTATTTATTAGCTTTACCGTATTATCACTCACTGCATGTGGTTCAACTACAATGCAAGACAATACGTTTGCGGCTAAAGAAAACAAGGACTTCACAAAATACACAAACCAATTGGTAGTTGAATATGCCGAAAGCGACTATACAACGATGCACCAATTCTTCGAACATCCAGAAGACTATGGCATTGATATCAATAATGTAGATGTAAGTCTTGGTGAATTTTATACAGATAATACTGAAGAAATCAAAGAAGATCAAAAAGAATTAAACAAGTTTAATCGCAGTACTTTAGACAAAACGCAACAAACCATCTATGATGAATTGAAATATGAGAATGAATTGAGCTTAAAAGCTGAAAACAAGAAATTTCAATATCTAAACAATTGTTGGAGTACAATGAGCGGACTTCACCAAAGTTTGATTTCTGTTTTTTCTGAATACATTTTACGAAATGAAAAAGACATTCAAGATTTGATTACACTCATCAACGATGTGCCTCGCTACACAAACGATGTATTGGAATATACAAAAAAACAAGCAGATAAGAATACCTTACAGTTTGACTATGATTCTGTTACCCAAGATATTCAAGATGTGATCAATACTAAAGAGGATAGTTCAATCACAAGTGCATTATATAATGCGATTGACACTTTAAATCTAGATGAAGAAAAAACAACATCTTATAAAGCACAAGTCAAAGATGCCATGGACACAAGTTTCTTTCCTAGTTATCAGGCTATGTTAGATACATTGACCTCTCTTCAATATAACGTACAACCACTACAAGGGTTGTCGAACTATAAGAATGGTAAGAAATATTATGAAGTATTAGTTGAAAATGCGACAAGTTCTACCAACTCTATTTCCACAATTAAAGAGAATACGCAATCCGCAATCAATTCAGCTATCACTAAATTTCAGAAGCTATATAAAGGCAATCCAATGATTGCGTATGAACTCGATTCAGTTTCAACGGATTTTACAGATGTGAATCAAATTCTAGAAAGCCTTCAAAAAAACTATAAAAAGGATTTCCCAAAAGTAAAAACCATGAAATATGATTTAAAGGCACTGCCAGAAGATCAATCTGTCAGCGGAATTGTTGCCTACTTTATTACACCAGCCTTGGATTATTCACAAAACTATCAAATGCGCTACAACAAACGTGATTATGGCGATGATCCATCAAGTTTAACACTTTATCAAACATTAGCTCATGAAGGTATTGCCGGACATATGTATCAAGCCCAATACAACAAGGAACATTTAAAATACCCAATCCAATTCTTCTACAACAATCTAGGTATGTCTGAAGGATGGGCTACTTATATGGAAAGCATGTCTTTACATTATTTAGATAATAATAAAGATTTATTAGAAGCCTATAATTTGAATAACATTCTTACCAATCTATACATTGTCTTAATGGATATCAGCATTCATTATGATGGTATGTCACTCAATGATTTCAAGAATGAATATGGTGATATGTTTAGTTCAGAAGGATTAGAAAGCATTTACAATCAATTGGCAGATAATCCAACTGTATTCTTATCTTACTATTATGGATATCTTCAAATCGTAGATTTAAAGAGTACAGCCAAATCTAGATTAAGATTTAAATTTGACAATACAGACTTCCATAATGCCCTACTACAATATGGCGAAGTCAACTTCAATATTGTCAAACAAAGCGTAAATGAATACATCAATGAAAACAGGTAGCACTCAAAAAGATGTTGGTCAAATTTCCAACATCTTTTACATTTTTCTAGGGGAATATTCCACTACATTTAACATTTTTCTAGGGGAAATATGAAGATGAGTTTAAATTACACAATTTTTTGGCATGCTCAAAATCAAAAAATACCATAATTTCAAATATTAAATTATTTCACTTCTTTTTAAGCATGTTTTGGTTCAAAATTTTAAATTTTGACTCATTTCACTGCTTTTTTAGCGTGTTTTGATTCATAATTTCAGATTTTGACACCTTTTTATGTTTTTTAACCCCAATTTGAGTCAAACTTGACTCATTTTGACTTTGCTTCAATCGAAAAAGTGTCATTTTTTTAAATTATGATACTAAAAAAGAGAACCTTGAATCAAAGTTCTCTTCTTCACTAACTATTATAAATCAAATCCAAAATAACGAACGGCATTGTTGTAAGAGATACCCTTAACAATTTCAGTTAAGTTTTCTTTATCATAAGGATATTCTCCATTTTCAACCCATGTACCAATTAAGTTACACATGATACGGCGGAAATATTCATGTCTTGAATAAGACATGAAGCTTCTTGAATCTGTCAACATACCTAAGAAATTACCTAATAATCCTAGATTTGCCAAAGACGTCATTTGTTTTTCCATACCTGTTTTATTGTCGTTGAACCACCATGCAGATCCTTGTTGAATCTTTCCAATCGCATCACTATTTTGGAAACATCCAAGTACTGTACCGATCAATTCATCATCCCCAGGATTTAAACTGTAAAGAATTGTTTTTGGCAATCCACCATTTTCATTGATCGCATCCAACATATTTGTAAGTTGGTCTGCAGGTGCAAAGTTTGAAATACAATCATAACCCGTATCTGGTCCTAACTTATTATACATAGTTGTGTTGTTGTCACGTTTACATCCATAGTGAAACTGCATTACCCAACCTAAGCGTTTGTATTCTTTTGCGATGAACAGTAAGAATGCCGTCTTATATTGATCACATTCTAATGCTGTAACAGCTTCATGATTTAATCTTTTTTCAAAGATTTTTTCGATTTCTTCATCACTTGCTGGGGCATACATAACATAATCCAATCCGTGATCACTCACTAGACATCCCATTTCATTAAAGTATTCCATACGTTTGATGATTGCTTTTTTCATATCTTCGAAAGTATGAATTTCAATTTCAGAAACCGCAGCTAATTGGCTCATGTAGTCGGCAAATTCTGGTTTATTGATACGCATAGCTTTGTCTGGACGCCAAGCAGGAAGTACCTTTACATCAAAGGTTTCATCCGCTTTAATCACTTTATGCCAATGTAAATCATCAATCGGATCATCTGTAGTACATAATAATTTAACATTTGAGTTTTTAATTAAGTTACGCACACTCATATCATCTTGTTGTAATTTTTCATTGCACAAATTCCATACTTCTTCGGCTGTTTTACTATTTAAAACACCATGGTATCCAAAGTATCTTTGAAGCTCCAAGTGAGACCAGTGGAAAAGTGGATTTCCAATAGCTTTTTCAAGCGTTTCTGCCCACTTCTGGAATTTTTCACGATCTGGTGCATCTCCAGTAATATAGTATTCGTCCACTCCGTTTGAACGCATTTGACGCCATTTATAGTGGTCATCACCAAGCCATACTTGTGTGATATTTTCAAACTTACGATCTTCAGCAATTTCTTTTGGATCAATATGACAATGATAATCTACAATTGGCATCGTATTAGCAACATCAAAAAATAATTCTTTAGCGACTTCATTTGTCAATAAGAAGTCTTTATCCATAAATTGTTTCATTTAAAAATTCCTTCCTTCTAACTTACATATCCCATTAAACCAGGTAACCATAGACTTAATTGTGGTATAATATGTAACTAACATCAACACAACAATAATAGCGAAGAAATATGGTAACAAGTGTTTAAATACAGTTTCAATCTTAACGTCTCCGACTTTAGCACCAACAAACAGTGTCGTTCCTACTGGAGGAGTAATTGTTCCAATACACAAGTTGAAGATCAACATAATACCAAAGTGAATTGTATTCATACCTAATGCCGTGCATACTGGCAAGAAGATTGGCGTAAAGATCAATGTGGCTGGCGTCATATCCATGAATGTACCAACCACTAACAAGATAATGTTGATCATTAATAGAATGACATATTTATTGCTTGAAATTGATAATAATCCATTCGAAACCATTGTAGGAATGTTCGTGAAGGCCATAACCCAAGACATAATACTAGAAACACCAATCAAGAAAATAATGATACCTGTCATTTCCGCACTTGCTCTAAAGATTTCTGGTAAATCTTTCCATTTCATTGATTTGTATCCATAAACACAAGACACATAAGCGCTCCAAGTACTTTTTTAATCAACTTCACAGTAATCCTCCTAATGTTTAGAACTGTGTTGTATTTCGCTTCATAAATTTACATGGAATCTCCATTTTTTGTCGAACTGATTTTCCCGCAAGAACTTTAATAAGCGAATCAACCGCAATTTCACTTAATTCTTCTTGTGAATCAATAGAACTCATTTCCGGATTGCAACAAACACATAGTTCTGAGTTGTTGAATCCAACGACATTGACATCTTCAGGAATCGACTTATTGATTTGATGCACATATTTAAGTGCACCAACAGCCATCGCATCATCGCTGGCAATGACGGCATCAAAATCCAATCTTTTCTTTGCCAGTAAATCTCTTGCCTTCAATACGTTATTTGGCATAAACACCTTGTATTCTTCCTGCACCTTTAAACCATTATCAATCAGTACATCTTGATATCCCTCTAATTTTTTTGTTGTGCTGTACGAATTGGCATCATACAAAAACACAATTTTCTTCCTTCCAACTTCGATTAGATTACATACAGTATCATAAACCGCTTTATAATTATCTGTTAAAACACAATATACTCCCGGTACACGAACATAACCATTCATAAGTACCACCGGAACTTTTTGGGCAGCATCTTTAAGGTATTGAATATCATTCTGTCCGCAATCCCCTGCATAATGTGAACCAACTAATATCATCGCATCGATTCTACGATCCAATAATATTTTTACGGCTTCTACTTTTCCTTCATAGTCAAAGCCACTACACATCAAAATTGAGTCATATCCATATTTGCGTAAATTCTTTTCTAAATACGCAATGGCGCTTGCCATATAACGATCGGATACATCCGGACAAACGAGTCCAACTGTTCTTACTGAATTTAAGCCTAATCCGCGAGCAAACACATTCGTCGTGTAATCATACTCATTCCTGACGTCCCAGACTTTCTTTTTCGTCTTCTCTGAGACTTTAGGACTGTTATTAATTACTCGCGATACAGTCGCAATCGATACGCCTGATAATTTGGCAATGTCATAAATATTCATCTTTGTTTTACTCCTCAACCCTATTCCAACGCGCCAAGAATTGCAAGTACTTACATTTAACATTTAAAATATATACAGGTAGAAATGGTGCAAAAATTTATAAGATTCATTTTAACGACTTGGTAGCTGTTGCACCATGTCCTCTAGAAAAAGGGATTATATGTAATGTCGATGGACAAGAAATTACACTTATTGAAGATATTGCCCAAAGACATAAATTTACGTTGAAAGATATTAAAAAGGAGCAACCTATTATTAAATATGGATATCCTATTGGAATCGCGAAGGATATAAGGAAGTAGCTATCACATTAAGAGAGTCTATCAATGCCAATATCAACACCTGGTCCGCTATGTTGTATGATGGAAAAAATTACCATTTCTCAAATAAATACAGAATGCAGATTGTAGACAGAGTCGGTGGTGGAGATAGCTTTGGTGCTGGATTGATTGTACCCAGTCTAAAAGGATATGATGCAAAGTCAATAATCGAATTTTCGGTAGTCGCAAGTTGTTTAAAATACTCTGTCGAAGGTGATTTCAACATAGTGAGTATGGACGAAGTGTTGCAATTAGCTGGTGGAGACGGTTCAGGCCGCGTTCAAAGATAAACCAATAATTTAGGTAGCAACAGATTACTATCATGTATTTATTTCTCCTATTCCAACAATATACTTACATTAAAATATCCTAATCGTAGTTATCTGTTTCTATATAAAACAAAGGATCGATATTCTATTTTCCCTATGAATATCGGTCCTTTTCGTATATGTTTTCTATGACCAAAAAAGTGCTAGAATCTCATCTAAAACCCTTGTTTTAAAATCGATTTAAGATGAATATATAAAAATAGATAGGGATAAATCAACCTTTAAAAGTCATAGGGATTTTGACTCTGAGATAGAGATGACCTTTAAACACTTTTAGTCGACCCTATCTAATTGCGGATTACCTTTAAGATTCCTCAACAATTTTACCACTTATATGTTCAGGTATAAATTCTAAACAAAGAACACTAGGTCCGGAATATTTTAATTCATGATCAATATAATTTTGATCATTGGTAAATTTTAGGCAGAGTTGCGTACATATTTCTTTGACTTTATCTGGATCATTTACCATTTTGATTTTTCCAAACACAATCACACTCTGATAATGAACGGCCCATTCACCATCTTTTTTAAAACCTTTATCCATGACACAAAAGCTTGCCTTATCACATTGTTTTAAACAATCCATTTTATGTCCTACTTTTGCTCCATGAAAATAGATGTGTCCGTTTTTTTTTCATCGTACCAATGTGTAATAGGAAAACCATAGGGGTATCCCGTATCACTGATTAAAGATAATACGCCATGAGGTTCATTGGTAAGTATCTCTATACATTTTTCTTCAGATAATTTTTGTTTGAATCTTCGCATTGTCTTAAACATATTTCCCTCCATTTCCCCGCACCTAAAGTCGCGCGGACACAAATACTTTATTAATAAATTCTTTTTCCACGCCTTATGCGTTACCATGAAAAAGAGGTGGTACACGACAGAGCACGTGAAGAGGAGTAGGCATTCTACTCGATAGAATTAACCTGCATATTTATAAGTTGCCGTCATCATTTCAAGTATAAATAGCAGGGGACGCCAAGCCCGGACACTTAAAATTGTTTAATCAACTGTTGTCGATTCGCATTGATGACCGTCAATGCCACTTCTCCTTTTACAGAAAGGATATTTTTTTTATGACTTTTAAAGTTGTTTACTTTATTTGTGGTGGTATGGATTCCACAAAAATCTGATTGTTACTACGATTGGAACTACAGACAGACAAACTTTGATTACTGAATATATTTAGCAGTCATTTTCCACATTTTATTCGGACTTGATACGTTTAAAAAAATTGTTTATATCACATGATTGTCATGATATCTGTATGGAATCTACAGGTAAATACTAGATTCCAATTTATAACGTCCTTGAAACTGAATTGAACATTTGTCTTACTCACCCAAAATATGTTAAAGCCATTAAAGGCAAAAAGACAGATAAGCGAGATTCCAAATGGATTTGCGACCTTTACAAGTGTGACCTTGTAAAGCATTCTTTTATACCTAAAAAAGAGATTCGAGAAATGAGAGAAATTGCCCGTTACAGATGCAAACTTGTTTATATGCACTCTTCCGAAAGAAACAGATATCAGAATTGTTTGACAGTCTCTAATATCGGTCTTGCTTCTGCAGTTTCTGATTCTTTTGGCAAAACTGCTACAAACATTATGAAGGAAATAATGCATTCTGAAGTCATTGATGATGACAAGATTTTGAAACTTATCCATAAAAAATGCAAAGATAAAGACAAGATTTTAGATTCATTACAGGAATACCACATCGAATCAGATCAACGTTTTAAAATGGATACAGTTATGAATCAGTTTGAATCCGATAAGCAGTTAATCAATTGGGCAGGTCTTTCTCCAGCAAACAATGAAAGTGCAAACTAGAAAAATCCGTTCGTATTTCTAAAGCTGGTCAATACTTAAAACCATTACTTGTTCAATGTACACTTTCTTCTATTAAAGACAAGAACTCCTACTTTGGAATCAAATACTATCGAATCAAAAAACGCCGAGGCCATAAGAAGGCGATTATCGCAATAGCACGAATGATGCTTGTCTGTATATATCACATGATTCTTACGGATGAAGAATTTAATCCATGTGATTATAAATTTTTAACAAATCCAAAGCCGACAAAAGAACCAACAATGACAGTTGAATCTGCTTTACAATTCTTAAAAGATTCAAACTTTGATTTTTCTTCAATTCAGTTATAAACAACTATTTAAAATTGTTTTTTTAGTGATTTTGACCACCTCTTTTTAGTGCGGCCTTTTTTTATTTTTTTTCTAAGTTTTATTCACACTTAAACCTCCTACTTTTTAGTTATAACGTATATTATGATGTGCTCAATAATTACTTTTCATAAACATAACTTTCCATATATTCATGGAAATTTTCATCAACAGTGTCATACAAATCCACACCTCTGTCATGACACATTAATTCTCCCAGAACTTGCAATACCGTCAAGTATTCAAAAGAAACAAAGAGCGAATCTTCAATAAACGGATAGCTAAAATCATGTTTTATTACTTTATTCTGAGATATCAAATATGTAGTAGCATTCTTATGTTCTTTTAAGTATCCTAAAAGACGAACCATACGGTTTAAATGTCTTGACTGATTTCCTAAAGCTAGAATAAGTGTACTCTTATCAATTCCATGATAAATCCCATGCATAAACTCTTCTAATTCATAATAGCGAACGCAGCATTGTACAGTTTCTAATATTTTCAAAGCACCTTCTGTTGCAGCAGGAAGGCATTTATCATAACCAATCACAATAATATTTTTAAACCTTTTCAATTCTTCTTTTTCACTCTCATACCATTGTTTTGTTGTCTTTGCGATGTCCGGTATCAAATCAATTGTACCTAGTATTTTAGAAATCCACTTTTCGGAATCTTCTTTAGATAATTCTAAAAACAACATTAAAATTGCGATCACACTGCAATAATAACCCTTTGTTTTTGGCCCTATATCTTCTTCTACTTCAATTTTCAAAAAACTATCTGCATGAGCAGTTACGGGAACATCCTTTTGTGCAGAACAAGCCAAAGTTAAACATCCCATTTCTTTGGCTTTATCTAAGGCTTGGATTGTAGATGAAGATTGTCCTGCCTGAGATATTCCGATTACTAGCGCATTATCTTCAACAATATCTGTATTATCCACAAACTCCATCGCATATACTGCATATACAGGAATATTCATTAATTTTTCAATTGGCTTTATACATGATAATGCAGCTGAATAACTCGTTCCTGATGCAACTAGATAAATATGCCCTATCTTTTTACCCTTTATATATCGAATACAATCTTCATTATTTTGTTTTGATTTTTCAATTACTTCACGAATCGCATCTGGAGTTTCCATAATATAATCATACATATCTTTCATATTATTAAGCCTCCAACATAGAGATTACTTCATATAAACTTTTCTTAATATAAGATGCATTTTCTTTATCTTTATTTGTAGGTGCATTTATAGATGGAACCATTACAACTTGAATGCCCGCATCATGTGCTGCTTGTACTCCATATCCTGTATCTTCTAAAACCATCACTTGATTTGGATCACAATTAACAGCTTTTAAAACTTTTTGATAAATCTCTGGATTGGGTTTTCTCTTTGTTACTTCATCTCCACAAAGAATATATTCAAATCGATTAATCAAGCCTAATTTTGTTAATCTTTTGATTGTCGCATCTCTAGACGTTGTTGTTGCTACTGCTTTGCGGATATTTTTATTCTCTAAAACATCCAGTAATTCAGTTACGCCTGGCATCAATTCAATGTCATTTTCCAAATATTCAGTACCTACACTGCGAGCAATATCTAATAATTCCATACGGTTTTCAACATCTGGCAGTTCATTATTCAAAACTCTTTCAACATCACTACCTGAAATTCCAACAACCTTACAAAAAACCTCTCCGAACTTTGGAACCCCATATTTAGCAGCAACATCTTTCCAAGCTTTTCTCCACAAAAACTCAGTATTTAATAACAAACCATCAACATCAAATATAATCATTTTTGGATTTTTCATTTTATATCTTCCTCACAATCTACATATGTCAAATGACATTTTTTCAACACAAAAGTACACAAATCTAAAGCCACACTTGTTACTATGGTATAAACTATCCCATAAATAAAAGCTAAAGCTTCTTTAAACACAAATATCGAAAGTAAAACAATAATCCCATCAACTGCAAATGCCAATAATCCAAAAGTCATTTTTGGCCTTTTCTTTTTAATGGCTGCAATTATAAAATCTGTTCCTCCCGTTGATGAACCCTCATTAAAAATAAGTGAATATCCAATACCTGCTGTTATGCCAGCAAGCATAGCAGCTAATAAACGACTTCCGTGATACAGCGGCAAACGACAAAGTACATAGTCAATTAGAAAAGAACTTATTACCATTGTTTTCACTGAATACAAGAAGAATGCTTTTCCTAATGAACGAAATGTAAACAATATAATCGGAATATTAATTAAGATTGTCGCAAGTCCAATAGGAATATTTGTCAAATAATTTGCCATAACTGCAATTCCATTAACTCCTCCCGGAGCAAAATCAGCAGCTACCGCAAAGCAAACAATACTAACGCCTATAAAAACAGATCCAATTACATCGTATATCATCATAAAAATCATTTTTTTCATATATAATCCCATTTCCAAAATTAAATCTAAAGCTCTATTTTCATAGGCATTTTAAACAAATACGATTCATTATCTTCCTCTACATCTAGCAACTTTGTATGGAGATACACTTAGATAATTATTTAATTTTTTTACCACAAATACCAATAAAGATAATAAATATCTTACCCATTGATCCGCATTAATAATCCACCATATCCATACAATATCCATTTTTAAAACTGTGCTAACTAAGTAACATAAGAACACACGAACGCCCCAAATACCAATTGTATCTATTACCGTAGGTAATGTGCTTGATCCTGCAGATCGAATATATCCATATAATACTTTTGATTTCATTTCCGGGAATTGTGAGAAAACCATCAGCAATAAATATAAATGTGCAATAGCAACCAATTCCTCTTTGTCCGTCAACAAATACAAAACCTGTTTTGAGAACAAAAGCAAGAATATCATATTAATTCCACTAATGATTAAACAATAAAAGCTCAATCTTTGATATGCCGATTTATACATCTTCTCATCATTTGCTCCTATTGCCTGGCTAGCTAAAGCCATCGAAGCCGTCAAGAAACCAGAAGCCATCATATCGCAGAACCCTTCTGCCTGTAATCCAATTTGATAAGCAGCATAGAATTTTTCTCCATAAGTTAGAATGAAAGTTGATAAAAAGACAGAAGCAAAATTCCAGAAAGAATTCCCTATTGCAGTTGGAACGCCAAACTTCAATACGTCTTTGATCATATCCATATTAAATATTGGTTTTTCAATTTTCACACGATCAAACATACCATTTTTAGCAAATAACAGATAAAGACCTACTAACATCATTACTATAATTCGAACATTATTTGTGATAGCAGCTCCATAAAGACCTAATCCTTTTACAGGTCCAAACCCTAAAATCAAAATATACCCTAAAACAACACTTATCCCATTTCCTATTGTAGCAATATAAAGTGGCGTTTTTGTGTTTCCATCCGCCTGAAATACTGCTGAATTCAAATGAATTATAGCTAATAACGGATACGCCAATACATGAACTTTCAGGAAAGAAGCACCATAAGTTAATAGCCTTGAATCTGTACTCATTGTAGATAACAGTTCATTTGGAAATAACCAAATTCCAACCGCTGCAATCACCGCCACAAAAAGCGAAATTATTAAGGCTTGCTTATAATACAGTAACCCTTTCTCCTTGTTTTTTGAGCCAAACGCTCTAGCAAAAACAACCATAGCTCCGATTCCAAATCCTTTAAGTATTGAAAAATAAATACCGTAGATTCTTGTTGAAATACCATAAGCACTAATCTCAGATATGGTTAATCGACCAATATATCCAGTTAAAATCATGTCAGACAAAATCAAAAAAGCATTCTCTAAAATAGCAGGAATTAAAATATGCCGAATCTTAGCATCTATTTTTTTTGTATCCATTTTATTACCCCCTTCCATGTAGCCTAAAAAGAAAGTCAGTAGTCGTCTGACTACTGACTTGAAAAATTATGAGAAATAACTATTTTTAGTAGTTAAATTTCCACATGTATTTTCTCCAGCTTAATGGGTGTTGACGACGATCTGCTAATAGATTGTTATAAACATCCAATAATTCGCTGTAGAAGTCATGATCGAAATATCCTGAAACTTCTCCAAGTTCCTTCATACCATAGTCATATCCATCTAATACTGTTGTGTGGTTATTGAATTTGCTTAAGAAGCGAAGAGCTCTTTCATCTACGGCTCTAGTTGCACCAGTTGATTTAAGCATTAAGTAAGCTGTATCTTTTTCAGTGATTTCGAATGGTCCATTGAAGAATTCATCTGAGTGAATTGCTGATGAGTTGATCCATTGCATTTCCATGAAGATACAAATTGTTTGTTGGTGAGCTCCAGCATAACCTGTACCTGATCCCATAGTGTAGATAATGTCATCATTTGCATAGTCTACAGAGAATTTAACTGCATCTGGTACACAAGCTTTAACTGCTGCAGGAATGATGTCATTCATTTTCTTAGTAGCTGCAACCATTTTTTCGTAAGTTTCTGTATTATGTTCAACAACATTTACAGTTTCATAAGCGATTTGTAATGCTAAAGAACTCTTTGATTCTTCATATAAAGCACCATCTGCTCCAGTATCTTTGAACTGTACAATGTAATCACAAATTTCTTCTAATGGTGTACCTGTTTCTAATTGTAATCCAATTACTGTAGCACCACATTCTTTTGCTTTTTTAGCTGCTTCAACAGTTTGTGGAGTATTACCTCTACGGCTAGCACATACAACGATTGCATTTTCATTGATGAATGCAGGTGTGTCATTTGTAAATTCATTAGCATTTTCATACAATGTTGTCAATGTTTTAGCTTCATGAGTTACATAATAGTGAGGAGCAAAGAAACATGCTAATGACCCTCCACAACCAACGAAACTAACGTTTTTGATTTCCTTTTTTGCTGCGATTTCTTCAATCATCTTTTTTACATCGAACATAATTTTTACCCTCTTTTCCTTTTCGATCTTAAAATATTTTTATTCAAAGCTTTAGCAAGCTAGAATACCAAAGTAATTCAATACAATTCCAATAACGAAGCAACTCAAGATTACAACCATAGGTTTAACTTTTCCTGATTTAATAATGAAGTACATAATCCAAGTTACTGCAAGTGGAATCATTTTTGGCATAATACCATCTAATACATTTTGTAATACGAATGCTTCTCCAAATTTAAGTGGAGTTGTTAAGTTTGCTAATGAAGCTGACATACCACCAATTACGAATAAACCTGCAATTGAGCATCCAAACATTACTTTTTCCATCAAATCTGCTTCTGCCATTTGTCTTACGAAATCTTGTCCTTTTGTATAACCCAATTTACCCATGAACCAAGTAAATGGAGCTGAAGTTCCAATAGAGATCAGCGCTGCTAAGATTGGTCCTACAATACTTCCTTGTTGAGCTAATGAAATACCAATTGACATTGCGATAATACGAATTGTTCCTTGGAACAATGAATCACCAATACCTGATAAAGGACCCATCAAAGCAACTTTAACTGCATTGATTGCACCTGGATCAAATGTATCTGGATGTTCAGCATATTCTTCTTCCATGGCAATACAAATACCGTAAACCAATGATGCACACTGTGGTGTGATGTTAAAGAACTCAAGGTGTCTTTGATATGCTTCTTTTTTCTTATCTATTTCATCTGGATCTGGATACAAACGATCAATTGTTTTAGACATACCATACATAAAAGCTGTATTCATCTGTCTTTCATAGTTCCAGTTTGTTTGCATACACCAAGAACCCCAGAAGATTTCTTTTAACTTTTTATTTAGTGGATAATTTCTTTGTGCTTCTAAACCTTTAATAGACATAAGTAGTTCTCCCTTCTTAGTTATCTAAATCTTCTAATTCATCTAAGGAATTCGAACTAGAAGCTACTGCCGCTTTCACACCGCCACCAGTGTATTTAACTGTATAAAGAATCAATGCAATAACAATACCGATTAGGGCGATTGCTGTTAAATCCAATCCAGAATAAGCAGCTAACAAGAATCCAGCGAAGAAATATACAACTGTATTTTTGTTAACCATTGTAGTTAATAACATTGCAAATCCGAAGAATGCGATGATGTTGGCACCTAATGTAACACCATCAGTAACCCATGCAGGAATTACACTAGCGATTGATTGTACAAGATCTGCTCCAAAGTATACTGATAAGAATACTGGAATGATTGTACAAATTACATATAATGATGGTCCGTATACGATATCAATACGTTTAGCTTTTTTGAAATCTTCTCTTTCAACAGCTGCATCAATCATGTGTGTAAATTGAATACGAATTACATCCGCACAAGTTTCGATAATTGTTGATAACAATGTCATTGGTACTGCAATTGTGATTGCTGTTTCGATGTTTGCACCTGACATAATACAAATTGCACAACCAACTAAAGAACCCATGTTCATATCAATTCCAGAAGCACCAATTGACATCATACCTAATGTTGCCAATTCCATTTGGGCTCCAACTGCTAAACCAACTTGTAAATTACCAAGTAACAAACCACAAATTGTACATGTCAATAATGGTCTTTCGAAGTTTAGACGTCCAAACATTCTGGAATCTAATTTCATCATAATAGAAATTAAAACCACGATTAGTGTATAAGCTAATTTCATAAATAACTTCTCCTTCTACAAATTTAAGAATTATAAATCTAATGATTCACGTTTTGTTGTTGGCAATTGTTGCATGAACAATTGACAACCTGTTGCTTTGATCTTACGAAGATCTTCCTCTTCCTCAGGTGTCAAATAAACTACATCTCCATAGTTTTTTGACCCATCTTTTTTGGCAATACCACCAAGATTCAATTCTTTAAATACTGGATGTGCTGTGATATATCCTGCTGCATCTTTTGTTGATCCAAAAATAATGAATACCGAATCACTTAATGAATCAATCTTTTCTGCTCTTTCAACTGCTTTAGCTACAGAGAATACATTCAATTTAACTCCTGCTGGTTTTGCCATATTTAATGCCATCTTTTGGAAATCATCTCCAGCTGCTTTATCATCAATAACAATTATTCTCGTTGCTCCCAAGAAATGTGTCCAAGTAAATGCTACTTGCCCATGTACCAATCGATGGTCGATCCGTAGTGCTTTAATCATAATTTTCACCTCCGTTTCTCTTACAGATCATCTTCAATGTCCGTCATATTGCTTATAAAGTCGTTACAATAAACAGCATTAAATTCTTTTTCATCAAACTTCTTTTTCAAAGTTTCTACATCAGGCTCCATCAAGATAAAATCAATCAAGAGTCCTAAACTAGTATTTGTAATTAGATGGAAATCATATGTTTTCAAAGCTGCGACAAACCCATTATTTACTGATCCACCAAACAAATCTGTGAATACAAACAATTCTTCTTCTGAACCTTTAGAGTCCATTACTTTTTGAATTGTTTCTTGAAGATTAAAATCTGGCGATGTATAACAATTAAACGCTTCTACATTTTCAGCCCCGGCAATAATTTGTAGTGCTGATTTAAACCCCTCTGCAAGCGTTCCATGTGTCGCAATAACTATTTTTCTTTTACTCATATTCAATCCTCCCTATAAATAAACGAATAAATATATTTCATTTCAGAATCCGGAATTTGGATACTATAATGTTTCTCTATATTTCCAAACGATGCTTTTATATCCTCTATAAAATCTCCATGCTCTTTCACAAATGCTTCCGTTGCACTGTCTTCTCGAATCATTCCTGTTTTAGTTACAAGTCTTTCAACAAGAATACAAACGTGAATATAAATACCTACCAGCGTTCTACCTTCAAGTTCCACATGGCGACGTTTCTGTAAATCTTCAACCGCGATTGTTGTCTCATCCATAAGTGGTTTTGGATTTAAAATCGTTAAATAATTCAACACATTCATCAAAGAAAAGTTTGTACGAATGTTGATAATCAATTGTTTTAAATTGTTATCATCCAAATACATATTTAATTTTGATGACACCAAATCCAAGTTTGTCGTTGTCACAATATCCTCTAATGGAATAAATACAACGTCACTTATTAACGGATTGTCTGTACCTGTTATAAATAGTATGTTGTACATTTGTTGAAGTTCATTAATATCATCAATCAATGAATCAAACGGTACAGCTCTTAAATCAACAGGTATTTCTTCCGGGAAGGAATCTGCAAATAAGTCTGCCATTCTTTGAGATGTCTGTAATCCACTTTCACTCGTAAATAAAATGACATCTTTCTTCTTACCCTTTAAGATAGCGTAATCTACCTTGTAGTTCTTATCTGCATCTATAAAATATCGATCAATTGGGTCACCGTTTTTAATCTTATAGCCGATATCTAAAGCCATTTTTGTTGTTACGTTGTTTATAAGTGCCACATTTCTGTTTTTTGTGAATTCCTCATCCGCAATGTTTTCCAATGAACCCATATCGACCATAATGCAAAGGTCTGCATAAGCGTTAACTCTAGACAATTTATCTCTTAGAGTTGCCCGAATTTCTTCCATTGTTGTCGTTACTGGCATATCGATTGAATCAAATATGTAAGATCCAATTAGTGAATTAACTGCCGCTGCCATTGAAGAAGCAGTTGAATAACCATGACAGATAATGACTCCAAATGTTTTATTCTTATTTAACTCAACGTTATAAGCTGCGATAGTTAAGATCATAATCAATTGAACTATGCCAGGAATTTCCTTTTCAAGATTTGACATGCAAAGAGATTTAATCTCATTCGCAATCATTGCTTCACTGACATACATTCTCTTCACTTTATTTAAAGCTGCTTCAATATTTACCTTTTCTTTATCTTCGCGTTGTTTAAACATTGATTCGTTCTCTTCATAGATGTACATCAACTTTGCTACAACGAACGTAAAGTTTCCTGGAATATTGATAAAGTGCTTTTTTGCAACCTGATTCACAATTAAGGCTAATGTAGCTTCTGTTCCCTTTAGTGTCTGTTCATTTCTAGAAGTACTCATAATTGTTTCTACAATCAAATCGTAAATGCTTCTATACTTTTCAATAAGGTTACTTTCTTTCTTAACACACAACTTGATTACCGAAGTAAATAATTCATCAAATTGGCTGATTTTGCTACTTTTTGTATACGTATCACAATCAATATAAGAGATATTCTCACTTGAGATTTCTAGTGACTCAAACATTTCTTCTGGAAGATAATACGTATGAATAGTCACTGTATCACTTTTTTGATTACTTATAGCCTGAGCACAAATCAGTTTCACTTTTTTAAATATTTCTTCAACATTCTGATTTGGTTGAAAGTTAGATAATGTCTTTAAGACATTTGAACAAATCAACATATGAACATGTAAACTTGCTGCCTCTTTTCGGAAAAGCTCAACAATAATTCCTTCTCGTTCTTCCTTTGGTCTTTCACTAAAATCTTTTAGTTTAACCGCAATTGGTATATATTTTCCCAAAGATGAAGGAAGGTAATCATCAGGTCTTTCATTTGATAGAAAGATAAAATGAATACGATCATTCTGCTTTTTTTCAAAGAATCGAATCAAGTATCCAGTCAATGAATCACTGATTTTTTCAAAATGCGATAGGATAATACATAGCGAATTCTGTTTGTTTGCATTTATACAATCTTGTAATTGCTGATGAATCGATAATGGATCAACCACTGAGAGATCGTACTCAGCAATTTTGGCATCCTTATCAAGAATTCCCTTACTAAGGATGGAATGCTTACAAATAAGTTTTGCTAAGCTCTTCTTCCCAGTACCCTCATTACCATAGATTACGAATGATAAACCGTTTGGCGGATAATTAAAGGCTTCCGTACACCTTTTGATTACTCGCTTTAACGAACCATCATGACCTATCAGTTCAGCAAACACATCAGTTAGTTGACCATTATCTTGCAAAAACTCAACCATTTCTTCAAGATCAATAAATTCATAATTCTCAACGTTGATTCCATATCTTTGGTTCAAGCAGCGAGTATTAAAGAAATACACAGGTCGACTTTTAACCTTGAACACTTCATTAGATTCACACAACTCATTCAAGTACTGGCTTGTAATAGTTCGTGAAATATGAAGTGCATCAGATATTGCAACTGTAGTAAACGCATCCGCATGTACTAAATCAAATTTTTTAGTTTGATCAGCCAAATATTCACTGATCAGTTCCTTTGTTGTCTTGTTCATATCTTTAACCATCTCCATTCTATCCAAAAATAATTCGAAAATATTTTTGTTAATTATTTACAACACATTTTTTATTTTATTCTATTTTTTCGTCAATTGTTATAGCATTCGACACATTATTGTTATATCTTTTAAATAATCGACTCATTTTCTTTTTTTATGATTTTGTGTCGACACAAGTACCAATACTAATTTCAAATTGATGAATTAGTCTATAAATCTAAGCGTTATCACAAAAAAATGCACCGCATCATTTTTTGTTTTGCATTATAATATAGTCAGAGGATTAAAGATTATGTTTAGATTTTTTAAAAAGAAAGAGAAAATAAAAAGAGAATTGCCACCAGGGACAATTCGCAAGGAATTTCATTTTGAAGGAAATGTTCAAAACATTGGTTTTCGTTTTGAAGTACAAAGCCATGCCAAACCATTAGGTATTACAGGCTATGCCAAAAATAATGATGATGGTAGTGTCACAGCACAATTTCAGGGAAAACCTAATGATATTAATAAAGTCATTTTAGACCTTCAAAATATTGATCGTATTCAAATTGACTTTATCAGTGGAAAGGATATTCCTTTAGATTATTATGAGAATGATTTTAGTATTATCTATTAACTTGAACAATGCTCATGAGTTAGAGCATTGTTTTTTTGTATCAAGAAATAATTGCGTTATTCCGATAGAATCACAACAGGCGCGTTACCAAAGGATCCTGTAACATTCGCAATCAACTGCGATAGATAAGCATCCATTTGCACTTTGTCAACTAGAAAATCCAATCGCTTTTCTACATAGTCTTGCATATCCCTTATACTATCAAAATTTTGCATTGCTTTATCCGACAAATAGAATTCCCCGATTGAAGAAATATCTAAAAAAGGAGCATTTAAATTTTTGGATTTTAACTCTTTTCTTAAGCGAACACTTATTTTTGTTTCAGTACAATCCACAATTTCTAACAATCGAGAAACTTGAACATTTTCATTTCCTGTAGATACTTGTTCTACTGAATATTTGATACTTTCCAAATATAAATTCACTCCAGTTATTTGCAACATATAATCTCCTTATACATTAAAATCTTTTAATGACCTTAACACAATATTTCCAACACTAAATTTCTTAAATTCATGACCTATATTTTGCTTATCTACTAAATTTTTATCCTTAAATTTATAATAAGCTAACTCTTGTTCCAACTCCAATATGCGTTGATTTGAAAATGAAGCTCGTCCAATTTTTTCACTAATAGCTGTATTAATATACGCATTTAGACTCACTCCATCCATTTGTGCATTTTCTAACAATTGCTTGTGCGTCGTTTTAGGAACCCTCAAAGCTATTTTTCCACTAGGAAGACCCCCTTCCTCTTTTGGAACCGGTAATTCTATTCCTTCATCTTTTAAATAATTTAAATATACTCTTTTTGAAGCTTCTGCATCGGCAATTGCCTCTTCAATTGTATCTCCACCACCTACACACCCTTTTAAATCTGGATATTCAACACACCATTCTGTTTTTCCATTTTCCAAATGCATAGGATATACTTTCATTGCATAATCCATACTATCTCTCTTCCTTTCTGTAATTAATCTCTTCAACTAATTCTACCGCTTTTTTTACATATACTTCTTTTACACTATTCCCATGTTTAGGAATTGGGAAAGGCCTATCTAACAAATCATGTGTAAATATTACATGACTTGTTCCATTTTGATTTTTCTTCTTAAAACCAAAATATTTTAAATACTTCTCTAAATCGGAAAATTCTATTTTATTTCCAGATTTATAATTCTCAATCTTCGCAATTAACTTTTCAATTTTTGACATTCGGTCCTTTCTTATATGATATCATATTCAATATCATTTATGTATAATTATCTACATATTTAAGTTTAACAACCCAATGTGAAAAAGACATTAAATCTGAAAATTTCATAAAAAAAGATATCAATTCATTTTATTTGAACTGATATCTTTTACTCTATCTAGATAAGTTTGTATTCTTAGAATTCATGATTTTAAATACATCTTCTTGTGTTACCACATTAAAATCATGTTGAATCATAAGCTTTAATACACTAGCACTGATTGCGAAATCGACTGTTTTCTGTGGATCAAACCCATTGATTAGTCCATGCACAAATGCAGCACCGTAGGCATCTCCTGCTCCCACAGCTTCTAAACTATGTACTCTATGAATTGGACTTTGGTAGAACTTTCCATCTACGTAATAGATGCCCATCCAATCTCCTTCTTCTACAGTATGCATATTTCTTAATACACTAGTCACACTCTTCACATTTGGGAATTGACGAGTAATTTCTAACATACCTTCTTTATAAGTATCAATCTGATCAATACCTGTAGATAAGTTACCATCAAAGGCATGAATTCCTAGTGTTGCTTCAAAATCTTCATCATTGGCAATACATACATCTACATACTGCATTAAATCACGCATGACAACTTGCGCTTGTTCTTTAGACCACATTTTTCCACGATAATTTAAATCACAAATCACTTGAATATCATTTTCCTTACAATACTTCAAAGCACTTCTTACTGTATCCTCAACATATTTAGATACAGCTGGAGTTACGCCTGAAAAATAGAAAACATCTCCTGGCTCTAAGATATTTTCCCAATGATATTCACTTGGCTGAGATAGTGAAAAAGCACTAAATGCACGATCATATACAACGTTTGTACTACGAATATCACTTCCTTTTTCAAAGAAGTAAATTCCTAATCTGTCTCCACCTCTAACCAAATAATCCGTATTTACACCATAATAACGAATTTCACTTAATGCTGACATACCCACTGGGTTATTTGGTACTTTAGATACAAAAGCACATTGATCTTCATACATCGCTAAACTTACAGCTACATTAGCCTCTGCACCACCATAACTCGCCTCAAAACCATCGCTTTGCATAATACGCAAGTTTTCTGGTGTCTTTAAACGAAGCATGATTTCTCCAAAAGTTACTACCTTCATAATATATATCCTCCATAAACTCTTTAATTATACCATTTTTTAATGTCTACTCATTCTTATTTTTTCGTCCTTTCATGAAAGGGATTTCAAAAAGTGCTTGTATTTTATTTTTAGCTATGCTATCATCCTACATGTAAATAACGGCTGTTACTGGTAATGCAGGCAAGACCAAGATATTTAAGTTGCATTTTTAATGCTCCTTTTATCTTGGTCTTTTTTATTGCCATCAGCCTAGAAAGAGGAGAATATGAATTATCAACAATTAGGAAATGATATCATCCAAAGCATTGGTGGTATCGACAACATCAAACAATTAACACATTGTGCAACTCGTTTAAGATTCGAATTTTATGACATGAATAAAGTCAACACCAAAAAAGTGGAATCTTTAAACGGCGTTATCAGTGTTGTAGAAAAAGGTGGTCAATACCAGGTCGTAATTGGCAATGAAGTACAATCCGTTTTTAGAGCCATTCAATCCCAAATGAAAGATGTTCCTTCTACTTCTCACGAAGAATCCGATGAAGAAAAAGGCAGTATTGTCAATCGTATTATCAGTGTAATTTCCACTACATTTACTCCTGTGATTCCAGCCCTAATCGGCGGTGGTATGATCAAAGCTGTATTATCTATTCTTGTTTTATTTAACTTAGTTAATGAAGCAAGTTCCACTTATGAAATCATCAACTTTATTTCCGATGCTCCATTCTATTTCATGCCTGTCCTTTTAGCGTATGGAGCTAGCCAAAAATTCAAAACAAGTCCAATCATGGCAATGACTATGGCATGTGCTCTTTTACACCCAACATGGTCAGGCTTAGTCGCTGCAGGAAGTCCATTAACATTCTTTGGAGCTCCTGTTGTATTAGTTGACTATGCATCAAGTGTAATTCCTATTATTTTAAGCGTGTGGATCATGTCTTACATTGAAAAATTTGCCGAAAAATACTCACCATCTATTATCAAGTTTTTCTTAAAACCACTTTTAGTGATGTTTATCTCTGTACCAATCGCATTAATCATTGTTGGTCCATTAGGAAACTTATTAAACGATTTAGTACAATCTGGCGCTAACTATTTAAATGCACACGTAAGTTGGTTGATTCCAATGTTGATGGGAGCCTTCCAACCATTCTTAACACTAACAGGTACTGCATGGGCCATGACTCCAATTGCGACAAGTCAAATTTCTACACTTGGATATGAAATCGTAAATGGACCTGGTATGTTAGCAAGCAATATTGCACAAGGTGGTGCTACTTTGGCGGTTGCTCTAAAGGCAAAAGATGAAAACTTAAAATCTCTTGCATCTTCATCTGGATTTACAGCAGTTATGGGTATTACTGAACCATGTTTATATGGTGTCCTATTAAAATTAAAACGCCCATTTGTTGCTTCTATGATTGGTGGAGCTGCCGGAGGTATCTATGCAGGAATTACTGGCCTAGTTCGTTATGCCTTTGTTTCACCAGGATTAACTGCTATTCCAGCCTTCATTGGTAAAAACCCTATGAACGTAGTTCATGCCATTGTCACAATCATTATTTCTTTCGTTGTAGGTTTTGTCGCATCATGGATTCTAGGATTTAAAGAAGATGCACCACAAGAAGAAGTAGTAGATACTGTTTCAAAAGATGAAATTGTTGCACCTTGCGATGGAACTGTAAAATCACTGTCCGAAGTAAATGACGATGTCTTCTCACAAGAAATCATGGGAAAAGGTATCGCAATCGAACCAAGCACAGGAAATTTATATGCTCCTTGTGATGGAACAATTACTGTATGTTTCCCAACAGGTCATGCGATTGGATTAAAATCAAAGAATGGAACAGAAATTTTAATGCACATAGGCATTGATACTGTTAATCTACAAGGAAAATATTTCAGTCCTCAAATTCAAGTCAATGAAGAAGTTAAAAAGGGACAGTTACTATTAACTTTTGATTTAGCTAAAATCAAAGAAGAAGGTTATGACACAACCACTCCAATCATCATCACAAATTCAAAGAATTTCAGTTCGATTCAAATTGAAAAACAATCAACAACTCAACATGGAAACAAATTAATTTCTTTAGACTAGGAGGTAAACCATGCACTATTCTAAATTAAAAGACTTCCCTCAAAACTTTTTGTGGGGAGCATCTACCTCAGCATACCAAGTTGAAGGTGCCATTGATGAAGATGGTAAAAGCCCATCTATCATTGACATGTATGAACACCCAAGTGATGTTGCTGATTTCTCTGTAGCTTCTGATCATTATCATAGATATAAAGAAGATATTGCCCTATTTGCAGAAATGGGATTAAAAGCTTATCGTTTCTCTATCGCATGGACTCGTATCTTACCAAATGGAACGGGTAAAGTGAATGAAAAAGGCATCGAATTCTACAATAATGTCATTGATGAATGCTTAAAATACAACATCGAACCTGTTGTTACAATGTATCACTTTGATTTACCATATTGCCTAGAAGAAAAGGGTGGTTGGTTAAACCGTGATACGATTGAAGCCTTTGTTGAATATGCCAAAGTATTATTTATCCACTATGGATCAAAAGTAAAGTACTGGTTAACGATCAACGAACAAAATACGATGATTCTACATCCTGGAGCAATCGGCTTACCTAAAGTCGGAAAATTACCATCTAAAAAAGATTTGTATCAACAAAACCACCATATGATGCTTGCTCAGGCAAAAGTCATGAAACTCTTCCATAATATGGTTCCAGAAGGTAAAATCGGGCCTGCACTAAATTTAACAGCTATGTATCCAGCTACTTGTAATCCAAATGATGCGATTGCCGCTCACAACTGGGAAGTACTTCGCTGTTGGAACTTTGTCGATGTTTGTGCATTTGGAAAATACCACCCTTTGGCATGGTCTTACCTAAAAGATCGTAATATCGCTCCAGAAATTCAAGATGGAGACTTTGAAACATTAAAAGGCGCAAACCCAGACTTTATCGCTATGAATTATTATTCAACCGCAACTATAGCTGCAAGTAAAGGAGATGCTTCAGATGTAACTGCAAGAGCGGGTGACCAACAAATTATGCTAGGTGAACAAGGCGTATATCGACCTAGTGAGAACCCATACGTAGAGAAAACGCAGTATGGATGGGTTGTTGATCCTGTTGGATTCCGATATACTTTAAGAAAGGTATATGAACGTTACCAACTTCCTATTCTGATTACAGAGAATGGAATTGGCGCCAATGACACATTAGAACCAGATGGATGTATTCATGACCAATATCGTATTGATTTTATTCAAAAACACCTTCACCAAATGCGCTTAGCCATTACAGATGGTGTCAAAATGCTTGGCTATTGTCCTTGGCTTGGCTATTGTCCTTGGGCTGCCATTGATGTTGTTAGTACACATCAAGGCTATAAGAAAAGATACGGATTCATTTATGTCGATCGTGATGAATTTGATTTAAAAGAATTAAAACGATATAAAAAAGACAGTTTCTACTGGTACAAACAAGTAATTGAGGAAAACGGAAAGAATATCTAAGTAGATGAGGTGCTTCACATGATTATCGAAAAATTTTTAAACAACAATATGCTTCTAGTGAATGATAATCATGAGGAAATGATTGTGATGGGAAAGGGGCTGCGTTTTCACTATAAAGTAGGAGACGAAATTAGAGATGAAGATATAGAAAAAACATACATTCTTCAAGATAGTACAAATAAAAATGGATATCTTCAAGTTTTAGAAAACGCACCCGACATCTATTTAGAAATTGTGCACCACATCATTGAAATGGCACAACTTAAAATTTCTTCTCCATTCAACAAACAAATCTTTGTGACCTTGTTAGATCACTTGTTATATGCGGTAGAAAGATATGAAAAAGGCATTGTTCTACAAAATAGAATGTTGTGGGAAATCCAAAATTTTATCCAAATGAATTTATGCTTGGTTTACAAGCTGTAGACTACATTAATGAAACACTTCATATTCAATTGCCTGAAACAGAAGCCGGAAACATTGCCTTTCACTTTGTGAATGCACAAATCAAATCGAACGATCTTTCAACAGAAAATGGTATGTTGATGGTCAAAATGTTAAAAGATATTTTTCAAATCATTCAATTACATTATGGCTATACAATTGATGAGAATTCGCTAAACTATTCAAGATTTGTTGTTCACATGCAATTTTTCTTACAACGACTTTTAGAAAATAAAATGCTTGAAAATGAAAATGATGATATATATTATACATATATTATCAAGAATTCTTCTGCATTAGACTGCGTAGAACAAATCGAAAAATATATCGATAGATTACTACATAAACAAATTACGCGTGATGAAAAAATATATTTAATTGTACATATTACGCGTATCACAACTCATTAAGTATCGCAATGGCGGTACTTTTTCTTTTAAATTATGTGGAATTATGGAATATGTAGCACTCTACTTGTCAAAGTGCTAATAAGGTGTATAATGTAATCAATTTCATAAGGAGGAACACTCATGAACAAACAAAAGAAGCCTTTATATAGATATTACATGATCATATTGATTGTTATTATGGCTTTAAACTTTATCGTATTCCCTATGTTTCAACAATCTAAGCTTGAAACCACCAATTACTCAGATTTCTTAAATAAAATTGAAGAAAAGAAGATAGATACTGTGCAAATTGAAAATCACAATATTTATTACACATTAAAGAAAAATTCAACAGATAAAACATATAAAACAGGTGTTATGAATGATTCAGATTTAGTCAATCGTTTGGATAAATCTGGAGCTAAGTTTGGCCAAGTCTATCAAGAACAAATGAATCCAATTTTATCGAGTTTAATTTCCTTTTTCTTACCATTAATCATTTTCTGGGCATTTGGATCATGGATGTTTAAGCGTATGCAAAAGAAAATGGGCGGGGATGATCAAATGTCATTTTCACAAGGCTCTGGTTTTGGTCTAGGCAATCTAGGAAAGAGCAATGCCAAAGTCTATGTCGGTGAACAAACGGGAAAAACATTCAAGGATGTAGCTGGACAAGAAGAAGCGAAGGAAAACCTACAAGAAATTGTAGACTTCTTAAACAATCCAGCTAAATATAAAGAGATTGGTGCCAAGATGCCAAAAGGAGCCTTATTAGTCGGTCCTCCTGGAACTGGTAAAACACTACTTGCCAAAGCCGTTGCGGGTGAAGCTGGCGTTCCATTCTTCTCGATTTCAGGTAGTGAATTCGTAGAAATGTTTGTTGGTAGAGGAGCCGCTAAAGTGCGTGACCTATTTAAACAAGCTCGTGAAAAAGCACCTTGTATTGTATTTATTGATGAAATTGATACCATTGGTAAAAAACGTGATGGTGCAGGTATGAATGGTAATGATGAGCGTGAACAAACATTGAACCAGTTACTTGCTGAAATGGATGGATTTGATGGATCCAAAGGCGTCGTATTGCTTGCCGCCACAAACCGTCCTGACTCATTAGATCCTGCTTTAACACGTCCTGGTCGATTTGATCGAAGAATTCCAGTTGAACTTCCTGATCTTGCCGGTCGTGAAGCCATTCTTAAATTACATGCCAAAGACATCAAATGCTCAAACAACATTGACTTTAACGTAATCGCTAGAGCTAGTGCAGGTGCCAGTGGTGCCGAACTTGCCAACATCATTAATGAAGGGGCTTTATTAGCGGTTCGTGACCATCGTAAAACGGTGGTTCAAAAAGACTTGGAAGAAGCCATTGAAATCGTTATTGCGGGTGAACAAAAGAAAGGGGCTGTAATTTCAAATCGAGAAAGAATGATTGTTTCTTATCATGAAATTGGACATGCTTTAGTGGCTGCCAAATGTAAAAACACGGCTCCCGTTCATAAAATCACAATTATTCCTCGTACAAAAGGGGCTTTGGGATACACTATGCAAGTAGAAGAAAACGAACAAAACTTATTATCAAAAGAAGAAGCTTTCCAAAAAATCATGGTGTATACAGGTGGTCGTTGTGCTGAAGAATTAATTTTTAATTCGATCACAAGTGGTGCGAGCAACGATATTGAACAAGCCACGAAACTAGCCAGAGCCATGATTACACGATTAGGAATGTCGGATGAATTTGGTATGACAGCTTTAGAAACAGTAAACAACCAATATTTGGGTGGCGATACATCCTTAGCTTGTTCAAATGAAACAGCGACTAAGATTGATGAGGCAACCATCACATTAATTAAAAAAGCACATGACGAGGCTTATCAAATTCTAGAAGACAACAAAATGAAGCTACATGAACTTGCCAAATTCTTATATGAAAGAGAAACAATTACGGGTGAAGAATTCATGTATATCTTAAATAAGCCAGCTGAAATTTCTACAAAGGAAACATATTAAGAAAAGGATGAAGATCATTTAAAATCTAAAATGGTACCCATAAGGAGGACAACAACGTGACAGTTGTGATACTCACTTGTGGGTACCATTTTACAACGCTTCCTAATCGCACAACTTATATAAATCTAAAACCAATTGTTCTGTCTTATCCCAACCAAGACAAGGATCTGTGATCGACTTTCCATACACATTACCATCTGTTGGCTGATTTCCATCCTCTAAATAACTCTCAATCATTAAGCCTTTCACCAGCTTTTTGATATCTTCCGATTTACTTCTAGAATGCATAACATCCTTGGCAATACGAATCTGTTCTAAATATTGTTTATTTGAATTCGAGTGATTACAATCTACAATACAAGCCGGATTCTTTAAATCTGACTTTTCATATAAGTGAATCAACTCCATCAAATCTTCATAGTGATAATTCGCATGCGCATGATTGAACTTATCCACATATCCTCTTAATATCGCATGAGCTAGTGGATTTCCCTCAGTCTGTACTTCCCAGCCACGATATACAAATCTTTGATCGGCTTGCGCTGCCACAATAGAATTCATCATGACTGCAAGATCTCCACCTGTCGGATTCTTCATTCCTGCAGGAATTCCTACACCACTAGCCACTATACGATGTTGTTGATTTTCAACGCTTCTTGCCCCTATGGCAACATATCCTAATAAATCCGATAAATACGCATGATTTTCTGGATACAGCATCTCTTCTGCACAAGTAAAATCAGTTTGTGTTACAACATCTGTATGCAGTTTACGAATCGCAATGATTCCCTTCAACATATCCTCTTCGGCATGTGGATCTGGCTGATGCAACATCCCCTTATATCCAACCCCCTTTGTACGAGGTTTATTTGTATAGACACGTGGAATCATAAAAATCTTATCTTTTACTTTTTCCTGTAAAACAGCCAAACGATTCATATAGTCTAAAACCGAATCTTCACGATCCGCACTACAAGGACCAATAATTAAAATTAAACGATCATCTTTTCCAGTAAAAATATCTTCAATTTCCTGATCTCTTTGTTTCTTGATTTTTTGCACCTTATAAGGCAAAGGAAACTCCTTCTTTAATTCTTCTGGAGTTGGTAACTCCTGTATCTTCTTCATATCCATATTCAACATCCCTCTTTAATCACCCTTTGACAATATCATATTCTAAAAATTTTTTCAAAAAAAGAAAGATGAAGTCAAACTCCATCTTATTTTAATGATTCAACAAATTCTTTGATATGTTTAGCATCCAAACCATAATAATCCAATAAATTTGCATAACCATTCCTTTATCGGTATAATACAAATAGAGAAAAGCTACTGGAAAAGCAGTGGCTGCTCTGAAATATAGTTAATGCTGAAGCACTAATCTATTTCCATTGCTAGTGGTGATTAGTGCTTTTTGCATTTTTCTATAATAATCAATGTTACTTTTAGTATTTCTACTATGGCAAATAAGCACATAGCAACATCAATATGTAGATATATATACATAAGCTTTCCTCCTGCAAAAAATAGAAGGATCTACTTACCTGGAATTCAAGATTCAAGGCTTCAAAACTCCTTAACAAGAGGCAACCACCAACCACATCCAGTAGCCAATTTTTATTATAAAGATCCAATGTGAAAACATTATTAAATCACGTAAATTTCAAAAAAAATCTTCCATAAACATTAAACAAGTCACCCAGTTATCAGGTGACTTGTTTTTTAATACTATTTTTCTGTAATTCTCATAATTTTATCTGCAATATACTTTGCATCCAAACCATAATAATCTAATAGATCTTTAGGTTTTCCACTTCTGCCAAACGTATCCTGCATACCCAACATATATTGTCTGCATGCGATTCCTTCTGGTGCAAGCACTTCACTGACTGCACTACCTAAACCACCATATACATTGTGTTCTTCCACAGTTACAATCACATCATGTGTTTTCGCTGTTTCAATGATCAATTCCTTATCAATAGGTTTGATCGTTGGAATATCAATAACTGTTGGTTTATTTTCTAATAAATCATACGCCTTTAAGCTTTCCTGTACCATTAATCCAGAAGCAATAATAGCTACCTTGCCTCCTTTTTTTAGTACATTTCCCTTGCCAAATTCATACTTGTAATTTTCATCATATACATCCTCAACTCCAAGTCTTCCTAGTCTTACATAACAAGGTCCTTCAATAGAGTATACAGCCTTAATAATTTCTTCAGTCTGTTTGGCATCACAAGGTTGGAATACTTTCATATTTGGAATAGAGCGCATTAGAGCTAAGTCTTCAATACACTGATGGCTAGCGCCATCTTCTCCTACACTGATTCCAGCATGTGTAGCACATACTTTTACATTCAAGTTTGGATAACAGATACTGTTACGAATCTGTTCAAAAGCTCTTCCTGCCGCAAACATCGCAAAGCTTGATGCGTACACTACTTTATTAGATGCAGCCATACCTGCAGCGACTGCCATCATATTTCCTTCGGCAATTCCCATATTGAAATGATGCTCAGGTCTTGCCTTTTTAGCTTCGATTGTCTTTGTAGATTTTGTAAGATCAGCATCCAACACAAATAAATCATCATGTTCTACAATTAGTTTTGCCAAAGTCTTACCATATGCTTCTCTTGTTGCTGTTGCCATTATTCAAGACCTCCTAATTCTTCCATTGCCTGCTCATATTGTTCTTGATTTGGAGCTGCACCATGCCATGCATAGTTATTCTCCATAAAGGATACACCTTTACCCTTAATAGTATGAGCAATAATTACAGTTGGTTTATTTTTTACTTGTTCAGCCTGTTCAAATGCATTTCTTAATTCATCAAAATCATGTCCATTTACGTCCAATACGTTCCATCCAAAAGATTCAAATTTACTTGCGAATGGCTCTGGTGAAATCACATCATCAATATTTCCATCAATTTGAAGGTGATTATAATCAAGAATCGCACATAAGTTATCCAATTTATAGTGAGCTGCTGCCATACAAGCTTCCCATACTTGTCCTTCTTCACATTCGCCATCGCCAAGTAATGCATAAATACGATGATCGTTTCCATCTACTTTATTTGTGATAGCCATACCTACTGCACAAGAAATACCTTGTCCTAAAGATCCAGTAGACATATCGACACCTGTTACATAGTTCATATTTGGATGTCCTTGTAATTTTGAATCAATATGTCTAAATCCTTTTAAATCTTCCATATCAATAAAACCTTTTTCAGCTAAAGTTGCATACAATAATGGACTTGCATGTCCCTTGCTCAATACAAAACGATCACGATCGATTGTATTTACATTTTCCTTATTGATATCCATCTGTTCAAAATATAGTTCTGTCATGATATCCGCCGCACTCAATGAGCCTCCTGGATGTCCTGACTTTGCACTATAGACTTCAGTAATAATATTTTTACGAATGTTATTGGCGTGAACTTTTAATTTTTCGTTTGTCATTTTTGTCCCTTCCTTTTTAAAAAGAGAATGATTGATGAATCATTCTCTATCTTTGTCCATAATACGCATGTGCTCCATGCTTTCTCAAAAAATGTTTATCTAATAAATCTTGACTCATAAAAACATTTTCATGAGCTAATTGCGTTGATACATAGGTCATCATAGCACATTCTTCCATGACTGTTGCATTGTACACAGCTTCATTTGCATCTTTTCCCCATGCGAATGGTCCATGACTATGTACAAGAACGCCTGGAACATATACCGAATTGATTTGTCTATCCTTAAATGTTTCGACAATCACATTTCCAGTTTCTAATTCATAATCCCCTTCGATTTCTTGTTTTGTCATTTCTCGAGTACAAGGAATTTCTCCATAGAAATAATCGGCCTGTGTTGTTCCCATAGGTTTAATGCCACAACCAGCCTGTGCCCATGCGGTAGCCCATTTTGAATGTGTATGCACAATTCCACCAATTTCACCAAAAGCATTGTATAAAGCTAGATGCGTAGGTGTATCTGAGCTTGGATTCAATTTACCTTCAACTATATTTCCTTGTAAATCTACAACAACCATGTCATCAGCCGTCAATTTATCATAAGGAACTCCCGATGGCTTGATCACAAACAATCCTTTTTCACGATCAATACCCGATACATTTCCCCATGTATAAATAACTAGATTGTTCTTTACAAGTTGTAAATTTGCCTCTAAAACCTGCTGTTTTAAGTCTTCTAACATTTACTATTCACCTTGATTAGCAGCTTGAGCTTCTTCTTGTTCTTCACGTAAAATTTGTTTACGGTTCCACAAAGCCAATAATACGGTTAATGCGATAACTACAATAATGAATACTGGACCTAAATTTGTGATTTGAACTAACAACCAAGGAATTGGGTTTGATCCATAGTCAATACTTGAAATCAATGCAGCTCCATCTGGAATTGGGAAGTGAGCAGCTTGAGCAGCTGAAGTAAATAATGGCGCTAAGTTTGTACCAATATATAATCCAAGACCCATAACAACGATACCAATTAAGAATGTTCTGAAGAAATCACCTTTAGTAATCGCAACAATTAATGGGAATTGGAAACAAATACCACATAATCCAACTAATGGTAAGAATTCATTTCCAGGTAAGATAATAGCTAGTAATAATGTAATTGGAACCATGATAACTGACATAGCCAATACAACTGGGTGTCCAATACCAGCAGCACAGTCTAGACCAATATATACTTTTCCGTGACCTGAGAATTTCTTTTGAATAATAGATTGAACCCCTTCACTAACTGGTACAACACCTTCCATTAAGATGGCTGCCATCTTTGGAGTAATAACCAATACAGCAGAAACTGTAACACCCATTGTCAAAATACTTCCTACTTTAGATTCTAAAGTTAAGTTTGGCATAAATGCATAACCTGCAACACCTAAAATTAAACCAACAATCAATCCTAAGATGGATGGATCACCAATCAAACCTAGTTTTTTATTGATTGCGTTTTCATCCAATTTAATTTTATTAATACCAGGAATCTTATCAATAATTTTATCCAATACATAAGCAATTGGAACAAATGAACCAGCTAATCCATGAGGGAATGTGATTCCAGGTAAACCTAAGATTTCTTCTGTTCCTTTAGCAGTACGATCTGCAATGACCATAATTACAACCATGTTTACAGCAGCTAAAGATAATGCGATTAACATATTATGAGTTAAAGCATAAACGATAGATCCTGAGAAGGCAAAGTGCCAGAAATCCCAGATATCAACATCAACTGTACGAGTTGTCTTAGTCAACAACATAATAACGTTAATGAAAATTCCTAATGGAATCATCGCAACACCAACGGCTGTACCAAATGCGATAGCACTTGCAGAAGGCCATCCAACATCAATAACTGTTAAGTTTAAGCCAAATAATTTAACCATATTATCTACGGCTGGTTGTACAGCTCCTGTTAAAATAGAAACTGTCGCATTCAAACCGATAAATCCAATACCTACTAATAAACCACCTTTTAACGAACGTGCAAACTTTACACCTAAGCACAACCCAATAATTGTCATAATGATTGGCATCATGACGGTTGGTCCTAAATTAATGATCAACATAATTGCACTTTTAATACCATTAATTACTGCCATTATTCATTCTCCTCTAAAATTTTTTCTAATTCTTCTATAATTTCTGTTTTTGAACCTGTCATTAACTGCTTCAAAGCTTCTTCATTTGAAAAACAACCCATTAAAGCACTTAATGTCGTTACTTGTTTTGACTTATCTTTTACAAGTAACATGAATACTAGATTTACATCTACATCATTGTTTGTACACATCTCTTGAAAGAGAATTGGTTTTTTTAATCGAACTACCGCAATTCCAGCCTTCTTGATATACTTACTATCAACATGTGGAATTGCAAGTCCTGCCACCTGTGTTTTGATTCCTGTAGGAAATTCCTCTTCCCTTTTCTTCAATGCATCCAAATATTCTTCATTTACATAGCCTAATTCTAGAAATTTTTTACTCATTTCTTCGAACAATTCATTTTGTGTAGAATAAGGCATATCTAAATAAATCAATTCTTCATTTAGCATTTTATAAACCTAATTTTTTTACAATATCATCTACAAGTGGCTCAATTCCAATTCCTGTAATAAAATTCAATCCAAATACTACAGGCACACCATAATCGGCTGTTACCTTTGAAGTTGTGATTACTAAGTCATAGTTCTTTGCATTCATACCTAAATCGGCAACTGCACATTGTCCATAAGATACTTGATTAGACAATCCTCTTTGTTCCATTGCTGTTTTTAATTTTTGTAAAGCTACTGTACTAGTACATACGCCTGCTCCACATGCTACTAAGATTTTTTTCATATAAATTCCTCCTCTGTAAATTGCTGTCTTATATATTCAATATTTTTCATTGAAATACTTTTTTTTGCTTTATATAGCGGATCAAATTTTTGATATACATGTAAGAAAAATTCATTTTCCTTATGAATATCTTCCTTTCTTACAGCTATCATCAATACGATTTGAACCATTCCATATTCCCATTGAATAGGTTTATTTAATATGCCTACACAAATCGCACTCTTATAGATTTTTCCATCCATACTATGAGGTACGCTGACTAAATTACCTATTTCTGTAGTTGCCATATTTTCTCTTTTTTTGTAAGATTCTTTGCACTCCTGATCAATATATCCCTTCTCCAACAATTGATCTGACATAAACTCAATAATATCTTCTCGATTGTCTAAATCAATATCCGGAAAAAACAATTCAGAAACAAATAAATTCTTGATTGGTTTAAACTGATCATTTCCATATTTTAAATATCGATTGATTTGCTCAATATCATCTTCATTCAACAATGGAGTCACCACTATTGAATCTTTCTTTGCCTCTAAAGGAATTGTACTGATAATCAGATCATATTCGTCTTCTGGATATGTTTTGATTTGATACATGGCACAAACATCCAAAATTTCAATTTTATCTTTAAATTTTGCGTTGATTTTTGATTTCAAAAGAAGCGAAGTTCCAATTCCTGTTGAACAAACAATCAAAGCTTTAACACTTGTTTCTTTTGAAGAATTCAATCTTTCTAAGGCACCACAGAAATGAATTGCTAAAAAGCCAATTTCATCTTCATTTACTGAAACACCATATGCTTCTTCAATATCCTTTCCCAAGATATTTGCCAATTCAAAGGCAAATGGATAATTTGTTTTTATCTCTTGTAAAAGATCATTTTGAATTCGCATTTTTAATTTCAAGCGATTTAATGCACTATCCAAGTGAGCGACAAGTCCAAATCTTAATGTCGAATCCTTCGAGAAATCAAATCCATATACTTGTTTGATTTTCTCTAACGTATGATTCACCAGCATAGCCGTATCTTCATCCATTTCAATTTGCATATTTTTATTTAAAATTCGTTTTTGAGCAATTAAATGCTGATATACATTTTGAATTTCAAATACAGGCATTTCACAATTCAGTTCCTGACTGATTTTAAGGCACAAGTAACTTGCACACGCATATTCTTTAGATACAAAATCATCTTTCTCCAATTTCATTGTAGATTGAATAATTTTGTTTTTACGAATACGACTAACCGCAATTTCAATGTGAATTAATAAATTCGTAAAGCCTAGATCCGTAACTAGAATTCCATATTGTTCGATAGCTTCAAGAATCATCGAACGTAATTGATGTTCATCTTTTTGCGTAAATCCAATCAAATCCTTCACAGAATAATTTGTGTGTTCAGAATTCAAACTGGCTACAATCAACTTACGAACCTTATTCTCTTCTCCTTTTAAGATTAAGCCTTTATTCTCTCTTTTCACCAATTCCAAATCATATTTCTCAAAGATACCTTTCAAACGTTTTAAATCATACTTTAAAGAAGTCATGCTGATATATAATTCATCACATAGTTTCTGTAAAGTAACAGGTTCATCGTTGAAACTTAAAGAAATAAATTTGTGAATCAACCACTCTTGGCGAGACTGCTGAGTTGTCGGGATGACTTGATCTTTATCCTTTGTCAAAAACAATACATTAATCAATTTTGACTTTTCATCTTTTCCAAGCCTGTATCCCTTGCTAGGAACAGACTCTATTGCGCAATTTTCATCTTTAAGAATTTCATTCATACTACCAATCTCTCGTTGGATCGTCTTTTTTGAAATTCCGAGTCGACTCGATAAATCGTCTCCATTGATAAAGTCATCTTCATCAATTAGATAAGATAAAATCTTTAACTCTCGTTCTGTTAAGTTATTCACTATTCTCAGCTCCTCGACATCATCATTATAATTATTGTGTTAACGTTTTCACAGTTCAACCTTGTCTCCATTATTAAAGACATAAGAAAAAAGAACACTTATAAAAATGTCCCTAATCGATATTCCAAGATGTAATCATCCATGATGAAATCATTTCCTATATCTGTCTGTACAGAATCTATCCATTGAAAACCAAACTTCTCATATACAGCTAGACTATGTTTATTATATTTATTACAAGTCAAATAAATAGATGGGTAACAATACTTTTCTGCCTGCTTCTTTACATATTCAAACATTTCAGTCGCATAGTGCTTTCCTCTAGCTGAATCCTTTAAATACAGTTTAGACAAGAATAAACGATCTGGCTGATTCTGCAACCCAATATATCCAGCTAGCTCATCACCTTCATATACCTTATGATAATGATACTGCTGATGTTTTACTTGGTCTTGCATGGCATCAAAGCTCTGAAACTTATCTACCATATAATCAATTTGTGCTTCTGAAATGATTCCAGGAAAGAATTCATGCCAAATCTTTTCGGCAAGAATAGCTACTTCTTTTAAATCATTTTCATTCTTACACTCTACAATATTAATACTTTTCATAATGCACCTTCGAAGAATCAAACTTATCTTTTACAACCTCTTCTTGATCTATATATCCAAATGAAATCATCCACATTGGAACAATTCCTTTTGGCAATTTAAAATACTGGTTTAAAGCCAAATAACGCTCTTCATTCGGATACACACCCAACCAGCATGAACCAATACCCAAACTTTTCGCTTCAACCAACATATTCTCTGTAGCCGCTGCCAAGTCTTGTTGACAATAATCCAAACTATCATTCTTATTTTTATCCGCACAAACAACCATTCCCATGGCTGCATCTTTTAGAAAAGATGCATAGGGTGTCATTTGACTTAAATCCTTTAATGTATCTTTGTTTTGAACAACAATAAATTGCCAAGGCTGACTATTTCTAGCGCTAGGTGCACTAAATGCTGCCTTTAAAATCAAATCAATCTCTTCTTTTTTTAAAGATTCCTGTTTATATTTTCTTATACTCGTACGATTAAAAATTGCATCCATACTCTATACTCCTTTTCTGTATTATATCACCATTTTGAAAATTCGCTTTCATTATATAATGACTATTCTTTTCTTTGTGTTACAATACAAGCAGGAGGAATTTAACCATGTTAAAATTTGAACCATTCTATCAAGAATACGAAAGAACATTAGATGCCTTCTCATTGGCATTCTCAACCATTTATTTTGAACAAATGACAATTGCACCAAAGAAAGGAATTCCTTATTCAAATGAAATGTTGTCTAGACTATCTAAACAAGCATTCATCATTGAAAATGATCCAGAAACAATCAAAAAGATCAAGGAATACGCAAAGACATTGCCAGAAGGAAGTTTGGAAAAGAAAGAAGTCGACTATCGTCTTGAAGCCTTAGCTCAATCTGAAAACATTCCGAGTGATGTATATGCGAACTATGTCAAAGTCAAAGCCGATAGTGAACTTGCTTGGCATGAAGCTAAAGAAGCAGATAACTATGAACATTTCAAGCCTCATTTACAAGCAATCATGAAAGAGACTTTACACCTTTTAGAATATGACCCTAAGTTTAATGGAAACAATGCGTATGATGTATTGTTAGACCGTTATGAAAAAGGAATGACACAAGAAAAATATGATGCATTCTTTAATAATGTGAAAGAGAAATTAGTTCCACTAATTCATGAAATTCAAAACAAGCCACAAATCAATGATGACTTACTTCATGAAACTTATGCAGTGGATCGCCAAGAAAAATTTATGGATGTTATTTGTGACTTCATGAAAGTAGATTTTGGGAAAGTATACCTTTCAACGACAGAACACCCATTCACAGATTTCTTCTCAAGCAACGACACTCGTATCACAACACACTATTATCCAGATCAATTTTTGAGCGCTATCCTTTCAACTGTACACGAATATGGACACGCTCTTTATGGACTACAAATGGATCCTGCTTTTGAAGGAACCATGCTAACACAGGCTGTTGGTTCGGCTGCACACGAATCACAATCTCGTTTCTTAGAAAACCACGTTGGTAGAAGTCACGCATTCTGGCAAGCAAACTATAATCAATTAGTAAATTTATTCCCAGAATTTAAAGATGTGTCTGTTGACGAGTTAGTAAACATGATCAATAAAACTGAATGTGCTTTGATTCGTACAGAAGCGGATGAATTAACATACCCATTACACATTATGGTTCGTTATGAAATCGAAAAAGAAATTGCGAAAGGAAATGTAGATTATGATAAGCTACCAGAAGTATGGGCCGATAAATACGAAGAATATTTAGGTGTTCGTCCTACAAACTATAAAGAAGGTGTCTTACAAGATATGCACTGGTCTACAGGATACTTAGGATACTTCCCAACATACGCATTGGGTAGTGCGTATGCTGCACAATTATATGCAACAATGGAAAAACAATTTGACGTAGAAGAAGCCCTACTAACAAACCACTTTGAAAAAATCACAAACTGGTTAAAAGAAAATGTACACCATTATGCTGCAAGTAAATCTATGGCTGAAATCGTAGAAGAAGTAAGTGGAGAACCATTTAATCCTGATTACTACACAGATTATTTAATCAAAAAATATAAGAAATTATACAATCTAGACTAAGAAGAAGTGAGTAACATCACTTCTTTTCTTATTGACAAGAATGGTTAGAAATGAATCATTCTGAATTTTTAAGAAAAAAAGCAGCTAACCTATTTTCACAGACTAACTACTCATATTTAGTACCTTATTCAAATTTATTCTACAAATCCGACAGTGAAATTCTATCGTATGCGCCATTTTTCTTATCTTCCGGATGTGGCTCCAATCCAATAATCGTGATATCTTTCTGATCCGGTCCGTAAACCCAATACATTCTCATTGCACCACTTGTTTTATTTTCCAAATAAGATTGCCACACTTTCATTCCGTAACGTCTAGATAAAGGCTCTATTTCATGGGTTTGAAGACTCGGATAAAATGGATCCGCCGACAACAACTTTAAAGCTTTCCCCCATTTTTTATAGAGTTGCTCTTCCTTCTTTTTGATCTTACCAGAACGATATTTTTGTTGCAAATCTTGCCAAAGTTCCTGCATCTCAGGAATTCCCATTCGTATATTAAAATTCATTTATTATTCCTTTGAAAAATCCGACAAATCAATAGCCGTGGAAACATCTCCACACTTAAAATTACTTACCGCACGATCCATATCTGCCAATGTTCTAGCTGAAATGCTCTTTGGCACTGATAATTCCCGAGGTTCAAGAATTATACAACCATTTCCATATTCTTTCACATTGTAGTAATGATAAGTAGCTCCTCTAAGAGTAATTCTTTTTTTGTTATCCAAATGTGCAACATAATCCTTTATTGTTTCCATTATCAACACCTCCAATATAAATCTAAATGTGGGAATTCCCACTCCCTATCATTATAATAATTTTTTCTATATTCTTTGTCAATCTAATTTTTCTTGTTCACTATCATCAGGAAGGGGGATATGCACAACAAGAAAAACAAATTCTTTATTGATTAGAATGGTTAGTATATGGGTAAAAAGGAGCTATTTTATGATATTTCAAGAAGATTTTGAACAAATGCGTTCTTTAGAACAAGACTTAACTTTTCTTTCTGCTAAAACTGAATTCGATGAATCAAACATCCCATTTAAAGAAAAGAACTTAGGCATTCAAAATCAAGATGGTATATACACGAATTTAGGACTACTTTTATCGGATCAATGTAAGCACACAATTAAAGTTGCAGTTTTTAATGGAGAAACACAGAATGTTTTTCAAGATCGAAATGAATTTACCGGTTCATTATTCAAACAAATGCACGAAGTATATTCTTATATCGATTTTAGAAATCAAAAACATTCCAACTTTTCAGGATTGAAAAGAATCGATAAAAGAGATTATCCAGAAGTAGCCATTAGAGAAGCTTTATTGAATCTAATTGTTCATCGTGAATATTCATATAGCGCAAGTTCTTTCATTCGTATGTATACAGATCGTATTGAATTCACTTCCATCGGAGGCTTATTAAAAGGAATCACTTTAGAAGACATTCGACTTGGTATTTCTGTTTGTCGAAACCCAAAACTCGCAAATATCTTTTACCGATTAGAACTCATTGAAGCTTATGGTACTGGCATTCAAAAGATTATTGATTCGTATTCAGAATCTAAATTCAAGCCTCAATTTGTGACAACAGAAAACGCCTTTAAAATTATTCTTCCAAATCTAAATTATCAAAAGAAAAACAATAAAATTCAGGAAGATATAGTTGTATATGATTGTCCCGAAAACAAAATAGTAGAGTTTGCGAAAACACACACCCAATTCACTCGTAAAGATGTTCAAGATACATTTAACCTTTCTCAAACAACTTGTGGACGCATTTTAAACAGAATGAAAGAAGAAGGTCAAATCAGTCAACATGGAAAAGGAAAAAATACATTCTATATACTAAATGAAAAGAAGTGAGTCAAATCACTTCTCTTTATTTATAGTCAAATAAACCATCATTCTTTTCTTCCATAGCCTTGATGATATGATATACAAATTCATTATAAGGCGTTGGAATATTTAGTTCTTTCCCCATCTTCATTATTGCCCCCGAAAACATATCAATTTCCGTATGCCTTTTGGCATCCAAATCCTGCAGTGTAGAATATCTGGCCGTTTTAGGCACTGCACTACCACGTGTTGCACTTGAATCAGCCTTTGATATATCAATACCTTTAGCTTTTGCGATAGTCTCTAATTCATCCTTTAATCCAGACTGTATAGCTTTCACATGATCACTATCCGAATAACATCCAACACCTGCTCCAAGAATAGCTTGAGGTAAGTTTTTCGTTACATTTAAACGAAACTTACTCCATATTTCTTCCTGAATATAGGAAGTTGTTCGATAATGTAGATCACTTTGACTAAACAATTCATCGATTTCCTTATTTTCTTCTAGTACAATTCCAATCGTTGTTTCTGGATCAAATACATATCCATTACCTTCTTTGTGACTTGCAACTTTAATCAATGAATACACCATATGCTGCATACCAATCTGATTTCCAATAATTTGTTCACTATCCACACCATTCATTAAAGACATCACTAATGTATGTTCATCTACAATTTGTTGAATATCTTCTAAAGCATCTGGCAACGCATTGTATTTTAAACATACAATAAGAAGATCTACTCCATGTGCTTCTTCAGGCGTTAATACTTCGGGATGATAAATGACATCATTGATTAAACAACCATTCTTTTTTATTCTTTCATTTCGTTCATCTTTTGCGATGACACTTAATTGTATATCGCACTTTGATAAACCATAAATACAATAGGAGCCAACAGCTCCCGCACCGAATATCGCAACCTTTTTAATTGTCATGTACTTCACTCTTTTCTTTTAAATGAACATGGTACTTTTCTTTTACATAAATTCCCAACAAGATTCCAACTACATATAGAGAAATATCCCCTAAATCAAATACGCCTCTATGAAAGATCAACTGCATAAATTCACACAGAAAACCAATGAATACAGAAACAATAAAGTTTTCTTTATTTGATGAAATAAGCAGTCCATTCACCCATGGCATAAACATAAAGTATCCAATATTAAATGCGAATACGATCCACTCTGTCCAAGAACCATAATAGATTTCTCTAAGACAGGCAAATGGATTCAATTGAATAATGCTGATACCTTGATCATAGCGCATCAATAGGGCAATAATCAAAAATATATAATATACAAAGAAAAACATGGCTCGATGTTTTACATTCCAGTTTTTCGTAAAAAACATCAACGCATCATATATAACGACCAGTTCAATACACCATACGACAAATTGAATTGGATACCATCCCATGCCAAAAATTTCCATTAAAACAGCTGTGACGTAGTAATGAATGAACAAGGATAAAACTAAACTTAAAATTAAGTATCTCCAATTTTTCATTTTTAAAGTCCCCTTATTTTCTTTCTATTATGACACACCAAACTTTAAAATTCATTAAAAATCTAAAATTGAAGAATCCCAACCCATATCCTTATAGCCTTGTTTACAACGTTCCATATACGAATCGCTCGGTTTACATATTGGAAAACGATCATACATTTGGTAGATAAAACCAGTGATTGTTTCATTGTTTTCTAATAATACCTTTTCTTCAAAACAATCATATAAGTATGGATAGTCTTCATATTCATCTAAACTCTTCTTATCATTTTCACTCACATCCCATATAGCTACTCGCACAAAATCCCCTTTTTTCTTATCTACTGTAAGATAAGCTCGTCCAGGATTTCCACGATATGTAAGTGTATAGTTTTCAAGTCTTGCCAAAGACACAAACTTCGCATCTTTACATCGCTGCTTCATTTCTTCTTTGTTTAAATTACTTCCATATGCGATATAATACATATTTTCCCCCTAAAGAAAATAGGATGACGAATCATCCTATAGTTTACTTTCAATATTTTGCATCAACATTGCCTCAGGCATATATCCTGAGAATGCTGCAGCTTGTTGTCCTTTTTTAAATAGAATCATTGTTGGAACAGACATAATGCCAAATCTTTGAGCTAAATCTGGACTTTCATCCACATCCACCTTTACGATTTTTACTTTTCCATCTAATTTATTTGCGACTGATTCAAGTACAGGTGTCAACATTTTACATGGTCCACACCAAGTTGCGAAAAAGTCGACTAAAACTGCATCTTCGTTCATTAATGCGTTAAATTCTTCTGTATTTACAATTTTCATACAAGGTTCCTCCTTATCTGATTCTATTCTATAACAAGCCTTTGCGTAAGTCCATTTCTTTGCCCGCCAACAAAGCATCAATGACTTTTCCAATACCATTATTCATATTTGTGTCCGTAACTACAGTAGCTGCATACTTAGCTTCATCCATCGCATTCCCCATAGCTACACCAATACCTACTTGTTGAAGCATCTTCAAATCGTTTTGTGCATCTCCAAAAGCCATGACCTCATTCATGCTGATTCCAAGCCTATCACAGATTTTCCACAATGCACTAGCCTTGTTGACATGTTTTGGCATAATTTCCAGCCAATCTGGACCAATCAACAATACATCATAATCACTTAAAGCCGCTTTAATTCCTTCAAAATTCTTTTCAAAGAATCTAGGAGAATGCACCATAATCACTTTATTGATATCTTGCGTCAAACGAATTTCTTCAAAAGGCAAATCAATAAAATTACGATTTTCTTTGCCATCCTTCAAGCCATAATCATCTGGCTCTCCTAAAATGGCATTTTTGACTTTTTTCTTTACACGATTCAATGAAGATATGTAACTATAAAAATCATATCCACATTGAAAAATTCCCTCTACACCAAATTGCTTACAAACTTTCTGAATCTTAATTCCATCTTCTGCCGTCAAAACATCATCCAAATCATATTCTTTATTTTCAAAATCATATACAACTTGTCCGTTTACCAATGCCAAAAAATGATTTCCATTTTCTAATCCCAATGGTTCATATACAAATTTACATCCGTTTTTATCTCGACCCGACGCAATCACAACGTGCATACCTTGTGCCATCGCCCTTTGAATCGAATCCACCGTTCTTGGATCCATTCTTTTCGATTCGTCTAAAAGTAAAGTTCCATCTAAATCAAAAGCCAAACACTTTATAGTCATAATTATTTATCCAATTCTTCTTGATATGAGAACAATTTTGTACAATATTCTCCATTAAAACATGCCAAGCATAAACCAACGCCATGCGTAGCTTCCTTCATTTCTTCTTCGGTCATAAAACGTAATGTATCCGCATGAATGTAGTCACGAATTTCTTCTACACTCATCTGAGCACCAATCAATTGATCCTTTGTAGAAGTGTCTACACCATAGAAACATGGACTCGTGATGACTGGACTAGCGATACGAACATGCACTTGGGTAGCTCCTGCATCCTTCAATAATTGTACAATTCTTCTTGAAGTCGTACCACGTACAATCGAATCATCAATCATAACAATTGATTTTCCTTTAACCACGCTAGATACAGGACTTAATTTTAATCGAACGCTACGATCACGCATCGCCTGTGTAGGTTGAATAAATGTACGTCCTACATAACGGTTTTTAATCAATCCAGTTTCAAATGGAATACCCGCCTCTTCTGCATAACCAATGGCTGCTGATAAAGATGAGTCTGGAACACCAATAACGATATCCGCATGTAAATCTTTATCTTCTCTGGCAAGAATAGATCCTGTAGCCTTACGGAACGCATGTACATTGATACCTTCCACTACACTATCTGGTCTTGCGAAATAAATGTACTCCATTGCACACATATGGTTATCTGTATTTGTTGAATAAAATTCATGTTTCACAATACCCTTATGGAACTCTACGATTTCTCCTGGTTTTAAATCCACACTTTCATAAATTCCCATAACTTCAAAAGCACATGTTTCACTACTAATTACGTAGCCATCTTTACTTTTAGCATAACTTAAAGGTCTTAAACCATGACGATCACGAACCGCATAAATAGTATCCTCATTCATAACTAAGAAAGAGAATGCACCCTCAATACGATTTGCAGTCTTCATGACACGTTCTTTTAAAGTACCTTTTTGTTTCTGAATCAAGTGAAGAATAATTTCACTATCACTTGTTCCCTGGAAAATAGCCCCTTCATTTTCAAGTTCAATACGAAGCTCTTTCTCGTTAACAATCTGTCCATTATGAACGATAGCTAAACTTCCATTATGTCCCTTTGATACAATTGGCTGAATGTTTTCATTTTCCTGACCGCCCGCTGTACTATAACGAACATGCCCAACAGCTAATCTTCCGACCATAGAGTCTAATTTTTCTCTTTGAAAAACATCTACAGTCAAGCCTTTTCCTTTCTGTAAAGTGATATTTTCGCCATCTGAAACGGCAATACCACTCGCTTCCTGACCCCTGTGTTGCAAGGAATGCAAACCATAATACGTAATACTTGCTGCATTATCTACGCGATATGCACCAAACACACCACACTCTTCATGAATTTCATCAAACATAACTGATCTCCTTTGCCACAACATTATATCATGCATATAAGAAAAAATGGACGATTTTTCGTCATCCATTCATTTCTTTTAAACGTTCTTTTCGATTTAGATATAAAACACCAATTTTATACACACTTGCCATTGTAGGAATTCCTAGAAACATACCTGGAATACCTGCTAAAGATCCAAAAATCACAACAGTCATCATGACATAGATTCCTGGTAATCCTACTGAATTTCCAACGACATGTGGATAGATCACATTACTTTCGATTTGTTGAAGAATACATAAATATAATAAGAACCAAAGAGACATAATTGGACTTACAGTAAATACCATAAACATACCAATCGCCCCACCAATATAAGCTCCAATCATCGGAATAATATTAATAACTCCAACTAATGTTCCAATCATAGCCGGATATGGCATACGTAGTATAATCATACCCAATGTGCATAGTGTCCCTAGAATAGTTGCCTCAATACATTGTCCACCAATAAAAGCACTAAAAGTCTGATTAATAATTTGCAAACACTTATCTATTCTACGTTTCACAATTTTGCTTAGATATAGATTCGTTAAACGGTGATACAACTGAACGAATCTTTCTTTCTCTAATAAAACATAGATTGCGAAAATAAACATCAACACAAAATTAAATACACTATTCACTATGACTGTCACAACATTAAATGTCGTACCTACAACATTGGTAACACCAGTCGAAAGAACATTAATACCGGATTGAATCAAATTTTTCCAGTTGATATCTAAGTTATTAATAGATTCCGCAAGCTGTGGATTGTTCTCAAATAAATTCACCAAAAATTTCTGTGTATTCTCAAAATATTTTGGCAATACAGCCACAATCACTCCAATGGCTTCGCTTAACGATGGAACAACGAGTGTAATTAAGAAATACACAAAAAGAAAAATTAAAATCAAAGAAAGAAGCAGGCTTGTTGCACGCTTCCCCTTCTTCATAAAACCTAAGCGCTTTTCAATCTTAGCCATAACCAAGTTAATCACAAAAGCCATCATAGCTCCAAACACTAAAACTCTACATGCATTCCATAATATAGATACCATAGAAATCAATGTATCCAATTTAATCAATCCAATAATGATGATTGTGATTCCAAATATATATATCCATAAATTTCTTTTATTCATAAGCACCTCGCCCCCTTTATTCTAATACATACGTGTATACTTTTTAAATAATTTGTCATTTCTTTCTTCCGTACCATCACAGTTTAAAGAAGAAAAAACAGGTACTTCTACGTTGTGTTCGATCAAATATTCGGCACATGCCACATTGATACATTGTGCAATGAAAGAATTGGCCATACTTGATGTTGGACAAAGCTTGGCATCCAAACCATCAATAGATAAAGCGCAATCTCCAATTTCTCCACAATTATCAATGACAATATCTGCAATTTGGTACAAATTCTTTCCACAAGAATGACGAGAAGATTGAGCAGTTGTATGTTTCATACTTGTGATGGCAACTACATGTGCACCACGACTTTTAGCTTCAAGTGCAAGTTCGATTGGATAGGCATTACGCCCAGAATTGGATGCAATCAAAACGACATCACCACATGATACTCCATATAAGTCCACTAAAATTTTGGCATAACCACTAAGTCTTTCAATGTTTGAACTTTTTGTCGGATGCTCCGTCATCGTAAGTTCACTTGTCAAAATGGGAACCACAAAAGCTAAACCACCTGCACGAGCATACATCTCTTCTGCCATTGTATGAGAGTGGCCACTTCCACTTACGAAAAACTTATGACCTTCCATAAAAGCTTGAGCCATTAAATGACCAGTTTGTTCTAATTTTTCAAATTGTGTTTCTTGAATCTTTTTAACGATATCAAGACCCACTTCAAATACTTCTTTCATATTATTGTTTCTCCTTGATATGCATATTTCTTTATATTCATTATACAACAAGAAGAAAAATAAAAAACAGCCATCAAGGCTGTATATTGTTTAAGTGGTGCCGACTATAGGAATTGAACCCACAACCTACTGATTACAAGTCAGTTGCTCTACCAATTGAGCTAAGTCGGCATGATTTATGTGGTGCAGAGAAAGGGATTTGAACCCTCACGCGATCTCTCGCACTGCCGCCTGAAGACAGCGTGTCTGCCATTTCACCATCTCTGCGACTGAGTGTATTATACTAAAAATTCAAACAGTACGCAACAAAAAAAAATAGGGAAATTAACCCTATCTAAATATTTGAAACAATTTCAATTGGTGATTCTTTCGGATTGTAGTATGTTTTCACGATCGTAATAAGTTCTCCTCTTTGATCATACAGTGTTGTTTCCACCATAATCACAGGCATATTTAGGGAAAGTCCCAATAAATTCGCATATTTGATTGGAATGATTTCCGGATAAAATCTTTGAACCATTTTTCCAACATCAAACACATTCTTAATATCCAATAATTCATGAATATTCGTTAAATGTGGATTCTCTACCTGATTATACAGGAAGAAAAATTCTTCAATGCATCGTGGGCGACCACCTTTTTTATTCAAACAAACAACCCTCAACAACAACGTATGTGTTGGTTTATTAAATCGAATCGCCATTTCCGGATACTCTTTCGCATTGAAATGAATCAAGGATAAGTCATCTACATCTTGTTCTAACAAAATTTCCTTCGAACTATTTCGATTCACGAAAGTATGATCCGCAATAAACGTTCCTTTATTTTTATCTCTATAAAGAACTCCTTCTTCTACTAATTCATCAATTGCCTTTCTGATTGTCATGCGGCTAGCATCAAACAATAACGATAATTCTCTTTCCGATGGAATGGAAGTATTTACTTCTTTCGTCTTGATTTGTTCTAAAATCTCTTGTTTGATTTCTAAATATCTAGGCACAATTTAAGACTCTATAAAGCAGAATGCTCTCCATGGTTCCAAGTAATCAAGTAACATCATTTCATGTTCTGGCAAATGACCAACCACATTCTTTCTTCCATCATTAGGCATATCTTTTAATACTATATGAAGTTCTCCTTTATATCGTGAATACTCATCATTAACGATGACTACATCTCCTCGTTTCAAATCTCTTGTGTTCGCCACAGGAACACTTTCCTTTGCGAATGTAACTCTAGGCTGTGTGCTGCGTACCATATACTCACTCACGTCACCACGAACAAAGTGTTGATGTTTATATAGAATCGCTTTTTCAACATCTGTAAGTTCCTTTTCAAGATCCACTTTGAAAGTAAGTATTCCCGAATCGATTTTGTTTAATTCTTTAAACTCATCTTCACTCGCATAACAATTCGCTATGATTACATCATCAACTAGTCCTGTCGCAAACAAATGTCTTGCCGCCACATCAATAGGCAGTTCTCGATGCATTTCTAATGTACACAATCCTTCATTCACAGGCCAAGGGCCATAACTTCCAGGTGCATTTGAAGAAACAAATGCCGCAATTGGAAGATTATACTTTTTAATATCTTTACAACATTTTTCAAAATGCGAAAAACTTAGACCCGTATACTTTTGAGGATAGAAATTATGACAAGTAATCAAGTTATTTGGATTTGGATGATGACTCATAATATTGGCAATATATTGATTACCAAAACTAGCATTGATTTCAATTTTCAATCCATATGGATTATAAGACATTAATGCCTCTTTTAATGAATCAAACCCCTCGTCTAAACGAATCCCATCTGCATGAATCTCATGGAAAAAGGATAAATCATCATATGAGATATCCAATCGATCAAAGACATAAGGCGCCACATCGAATATTACTTCCATTCCCAACGAATGTGCATAATCATTCAACCCCCTAAATTCTTCTACAATTTCTTCTCTTGGTTTGTCTACACTTAACAAACAACTAAACACTCTTTTACACCCATATTGACTCGCTAATTTTAAATACGCACGATCCTTTTCTGGTGTCGAATGTTCTGGATAAATCGATACTCCTAAACGTTTCATTATGCTTCACCATCTTCCTGCAGATGCGGACGTTTTTCAGTTCCAATCTGATTTCCGTTCGCCTTAATATATTTTTCTAAAGAACGCAACATGTTCTTTGCGCGCTTTTTAGCTTTTCTATTATAGAAGAATGAAACAAGTTTAAAGTTCGCATCATGCGTCTTCGTATCTCCTTCAAAAGATTCTTTATAAGATACACCAATAGAATCTTCATCTAAAACTTCAATCTGATACGAAATCATATTGACTCCTGTAGAAGACTTAAACTGTGCAACATAGCTTTTTGGATACTCAAATTCTGTAATTGTAACTTTTACATTTCCTTGTCTACCCACTTTATTCTTTAAAGTCTTAGTATAGGAATATCCTTTGTGTAATTGTGAAGTACGAATATTTTTTCCTGTTGACTCTTTGATGTCATAAGCTATTGATTCTGCAATTTGCGTAAAAAAATCTTCGGCACTTACATAAAGTCTTTCGTTCACTTCAACCATGTTAATTCACTCTTCCTTTTTTATTAAAAGCCATGATTTTTATTTAGTTCGTTGAACCAGTATCCTGACTTTTTGATTCTTCTTTCTTGTGTTTCTAAATCCAATTCAATTAAACCATAACGGTTTTTATATGCATTCAACCAGCTCCAGCAGTCAATAAATGTCCAAACGTGATATCCGACACAGTTACTTCCTGCTTCAATTCCTTTAGCTAGCCAAGTTAAATGATCTTTATAGAATTCAATACGATAATCATCTTGAATTTGTCCATCTACACGGAAACGTTCTTCGTTTTCTACACCCATTCCGTTTTCTGTTATCATCCACTCAATATTACCATAATTTTCTTTAATGTTGATAGCAATATCATAGATGCCTCTTGGATAAATTTCCCATCCACGATATGGATTCATTTTTCTTCCAGGCATTACATATGGATCATAATAATAAGATGGCATAAATGGTGCTTCTGGATTTGGTAAAGATGCACGTGCACATACACGAACTGGCTGATAATAGTTAACACCTAAGAAATCCACTGTATTTTCTTTAATTACAGCATTGTCTTCTTCTGTGTAAGTTGGCATCAAATCATGTTTCTTGATGATTTCAATCAACATTGGATCATATTCACCCTTAACCGATGGATCCAAGAAACTCTTATTCGCAAATAATTCTGCGATTTGAGCCGCCTTAACATCCGCCGGATTTTCACTTCTTGGGTAAGCTGGTGTAAGGTTCAATACGATACCGATTTTTCCACCCTGATTTAATGCATGGTATTCTTTGATTGCTAAAGCAGAAGCCAAAGCTGTATGATAAGCTACCTGAACAGCTGCTTTTGGGTCTACTTTACATGGATAATGATATTGTTGTAGATATCCACATTCTACGTGTACAATTGGCTCGTTAAATGTAAACCAACGCTTAACGATGTCTCCAAATAATTCAAAACATTTTTTAGCGAAAGCTGCATAGTGATTTACTACTTCACGATTTTCCCAGCCACCAATTTCTTGCATCGCAACTGGCATATCGAAATGGAATAAGTTAACGAATGGCTCAATATCGTTTTTTCTCATTTCTTCAAATACATCACGATAGAAAGCTACAGCTTTTTCATTAACTTCGCCATATCCTTCTGGGAACATACGTGACCAGCTGATTGATGTACGGAAAGAATTATGTCCTGTTTTCTTTAACAACTGGATATCTGATTTATAGTTTTTATAGAATGTTGAAGTGTTTTCCGGGCCTATTTCATCATGAAATTTAAATGGTTCTTCCTCATACCAAAGATCCCAAATATCCTTCCCTTTTCCATCTATTGAGTGAGCTCCTTCTGACTGTGTAGAACTCGTAGCACTACCAAAATAAAAGTTTTCTGGAAATTTTACCATTTTCCTTGTTTTCTCCTTTCCTTACGGGCCCCCTTTTTCAAGATAATGACCCCAAGCAAAACAATGACCAATCCTCCAATGATAAATACATAGGGTGAATCCGTCTGTGGTGCCATCATGATAAATAGAAAGCCTATTCCGATAAAAAACACTTGCCAAGAGGCCCATTTTTTCATAAATATTTCTCCGTTTCTTACTTATTATCTAATTTTTTATTTAATGCGATAAATTTTTCTGCAATGATTTTAAAGTTTTCTGCGCTCATCAATTGATCTTCTGCATGCAACAACAATAAGACTACTTCCACTCGATTTCCGCTTGCCTCTTTTTGAATCAATTCAGCATGAGCTGTATGACCTTGAACAAAGAATTCTTCTCCTTCTTTGATTTTAGCTTCAGCTTCTTCAAATTTTCCTTCATTTGCCAAATCGATAGCTTCAATATAACTTCCTCTTGCCATTCCTACAGAACTAATGATCTGAAAGCAAGTCATTTCAATACCTTCCATCGTAACCTCCTCATGTCCATATAGAAGGATAGGCAGGTGTATTCCCACCTGCCTACCGAAATTATTTATTAATTATTATGAATTTTTTTCTTGTTCTCTATTTGCCAACAATACAAATGGTGTCCAAATCAAGAAAGAAATGAATAGGTTCAATAATGCAACTAATGCAGCCATGAAGTTTCCACCAGTAGCTAAGAATGCATATACACCAACTGGCATAACCCAAGGAACCTGAACGAAGCATGGAGGAATAATTCCTGCAGCTGTAAATCCGTAAGCAACCATTGCACAAATTGGTGGTACAAGTAACCATGGAATCATGTACAATGGGTTCAATACGATTGGCATACCGAATGTAACCGGTTCGTTGATATTGAAGATACCCATTGGAGCAGACAATTTAGCAACAGCTCTTGAGTCTTCACGTTTAGAGAATACAAAGATTGCGATCAATAGACCTAAAGTAATACCAGATCCACCCATTTGACAATATGCATCGATAGAACCACGAGTGAAGATATAAGGCATTTTTTCTGTAGATCCTGTTTCATTCCAAACACGTAAGTTTTCCAATAATGCAGGAGTGAAAACACCTTCTGTGATTGGAGCCATAACGTTAGATCCGTGTAATCCGAAGAACCAGAATAATTGGATCAAGAACATCATGATCATAACGCTGAATATGTTTTGAGATAATCCTAATAATGGTTTTTGGATCCATTCAACGATTAAGTCATTTGGATATAAACCAGTTGTTGCGATACAAATTTGTGTAACAATACCGAAAGTATAAATAGCAATACATCCTGGAATAATTGCAGCGAATGCGTTACTTACTGCAGGAGGTACTGTATCCGGCAATTTAATTGTGATCTTTTTCAACATTAATTTAACATAAATCATTGAAGATAATAGACCAACAATCAAGCAAGTAAATAAACCACCAGAACCTGTATAAGCCTGTCCTAAATAACCCCAGTTTGAAACGCCTGATAATACTACGTTTTCACCATTTAGAGCTACATTTAAACCAAGATCTTTCAAAGTGTCTAATGCACCAGCATCTACACCACCCAATGTGTAGTCAAATACAGCACTTTGATTCATACAAGTAACAACCGCAGCAAACGCGATTACACCACCAGCAACAGGGTTAACATCGTAAGATTTAGCGATGTGATATCCTAAAGCGAATGTAAAAGCAATACCCAAAATAACGATTGAACCAAAATAAACGTTTCCATTGACACTAATCAAAGGTGTCGTAGCTTGCACAAATGCATTTCCTGGTCCCCACCAGCTATTTGGCAAGTCACGTAAGAATACGTTCAACAATACAGCAATACTACCAACCATAGTGACTGGCATAATAGAGATAAAACCATCACGCACTGCAACTAAATGTCTTTGAGAACCGATTTTAGCTGCAACTGGCATGAAGTTTTTCTCCATCCAATTCATAAATTTCTCCATTATAATAATATCCTTTCTGATTATGTTCGGAATTTTTTACTACTTATTAAGCAATTCCAAAGCTTGGTCTAGCACTTTCGCACCATTCATTGTGCCATAAGCCTGCATATCGATAACTGTAACTGGTTTGTCTCCAGCAATTCCTTGCATTTTTGACAACAAGAAACGTACTTGAGGACCTAACATCATGATATCTGCTTTGCCAATGTTGTTTGAAGCTTCAGCATCAGCAACTGCCCAAATTTCAGCTTCAACGCCCTTAGCTGCAGCAGCATCTTTCATTTTGTTTACCATCATACTCGTTGACATTCCGGCAGAGCACACTAACAAAATTTTTACCATAACAAACTCCTCCTTTCCAGTGGTATAGACCACAAACCTTCTCTAGTCTATCATTTTAATATTTCTTTTGCAACCGTTTTCAACTCTTTTTATGATTTTAATGTGAAATCACATTCAAAAACACAATTAATCATATTTGTCTAACTTAAAACAAACATGAATAGACATAGTGAATTTATTATTATCGCTTTATTTAAGGCCTTTATGTCTTCTTTGAATGTTTATGCCTAAATTAGAATAGACATGATAATTCCGTATATCTAGATATTTATGTTTTGAATTATTCATACTAAAATAAACCATCCTGATTTTATAATGGTCTAAATTTATCTTGCAAGTTCAATATAGTTCGTTGTACCATGGTATAGACCACACAGTGAGGAGGCTAAAAAAATGATAAAGGAATCCATTAAAATCGTTACGATTGGAGGCGGAAGCAGTTATACCCCTGAACTTATCGAAGGATTTATCAAACGCTACAATACTTTACCTATCAAAGAATTATGGCTTGTTGACATTGAAGCAGGAAAAGAAAAATTAGAAATTGTTGGGGCTCTGGCAAAACGTATGGTAGAAAAAGCCAGAGTCGATATGAAAATCATTTTAAGCTACGATCGTCGTGAAGCTTTAAAAGGCGCTGACTTTGTCACTACACAAATGCGCATAGGACGTTTACCTGCACGTATCCTTGATGAAAGAATTCCATTAAGTCATGGCATGATTGGCCAAGAAACCAATGGTGCAGGTGGAATGTTTAAAGCATTTCGTACAATTCCTGTTATTTTAGATATTGTCAAAGACATGGAAGAACTATGCCCAGATGCATGGCTTATCAATTTCACAAATCCAGCTGGAATCGTAACCGAAGCTATTTTGCGCCATACAAACTTCAAGCGTGCCATCGGCCTATGCAATGTACCTGTTAATATGGTAGCTGGCTTTGCGAATATTTTAGGTGTTGAAGAAGAACGCGTAACTATGGAAATTCAAGGTGTTAACCACTTCATCTTTGCGACTGACGTATTTGTGGATGGTGTATCTTGTTTTGATGAATTATTAAATAAATATGCCAATCTAAATGAAGAAGATACGATTCAGATGAAAAACTTTGTTTCTCATCCATATTCTTCAAGCTTTATTAAAGGCATTCGTGCCATTCCATGCCCATATCATAATTACTACTTTTTCACAAAAGAACAATTAGAAGAAGAACTTGAACAATTTAAAACTGGGACTGTTCGTGGTGAAGTCGTATCCGAAACTGAAAAAGAACTTTTCGAACTTTATTCTCATGAAGAACTTCAAGAAAAGCCTGAACAATTATCTAAGCGCGGTGGCGCTAAATATTCAGATGCAGCATGTAACTTAATTCAAAGTATCTACAATAATACTGGCGACATTCAATATGTAGATGTTTTAAACAATGGCACTATTTCAGATTTACCAAACGAAAGTGCAGTCGAGATTGCCTGTCGCATTACTGCCGATGGTCCAAAGCCATTAGCCACTGGAAATTTAAAGTTAGCTATCTCTGGCTATGTTCATACAATAAAAACATTTGAACGCCTCGTTGTAGAAGCTGCTATCAAAGGAGATCGTGACTTAGCCGTAACTGCATTAAACATGAATCCTCTTTGTCCTAGTGACACATTAGCTAATATTGTCGTAGATGAACTATTAGAAGCCCATAAAGAATATCTTCCGCAATTCAAAATAAAAGACTGATCGAAATCAGTCTTTTATTTTTGTCATCGCAAGCATTGCCGCACCAACAATACCAGGTTCTTCTAATTCAGCTTCTTTGAATACCACTGGCTGCATTCCTTCATGAATCATTGAACGATAGTACGTTTCCATCTTATCAAAGAAAACATCTTTACCTTTCATAACACCTCCACCAACGACAAAGACGTGTGGATCACAAATATGGGCAATGGCACTAAACATCATAGCCAAGTTATAAGCCATTTCATCAACTAATTTAATAGCCTTTTCATCCCCTTGACAAGCTAGATCAAACACATCTCCAGCATGATGAATGGAATCGCCAAATATTTCTTTTCCTTTTCGCGTTAAAGCTGTTCCACTCGCTTCATTTTCAACAGCACCTGCATTTAAAATATTATATTTAGGTGCATTTCGATCTACAATGATATTCCCAACTTCTCCTGCATGACCATTCTGTCCACTTAACACTCTTTGATCTATGGATAATGCTCCACCAATACCGGTTGATATAGTCACGTAATATACAATTGGATACTCTTTACCAGCACCTAGACAAGCTTCTCCAAGTGTTGCCACCTTAACATCGTTATCCATAAATGTTGGTTTGTTGAAATAATTTGAAATATGTTCAACAATTGGATATCCCACTAGTTTTGGTAAGTTTGTGCTCACAATAATTTTTCCATGAATTGTATCGATGGGTCCTGGAACGCCTAATCCAATACCTTCACAATCCTTATATCCATCAATAGATTCGATTAGATGAATAATTTTATTCATCACATGTTCGCAGCCTTTTTCAGGCTCACTCGCATCCTTAACCATTTGTAGGATATTTCCCTCTTCATCAACTTTAGCTACACGAATATTCGTTCCACCTAAGTCAACCGCAATAAATGTTTTCATAAGTTATTCTCCTCTACCTCACTATTCACACATCCATTGTATGTTACCGTTTACAATAAAACAAGCAAATTAAAAATGTGACCTTTTTAACAGTCACATTTCGCATATATATCAATTAGATTCAATAAGATTTCCACATTCTTTTCCATTGACTGAATGGGAACATATTCAAAACGTCCATGCGCATTCTCATATCCCGCTGATAAGTTAGGACAAGGAAGTCCTCTATGAGATAAGGCTGAGCCATCGGTTCCTCCTCTAAATGGTTCTGTTTGAGGTGTTAATCCTACACTTTCAATGGCTTGTTTCAAATATGGAATCATAAATGGTACTTGATCAATCGCTTCTTTTAAATTACGATATTGAATTCTTTGTGTAATATTTACGGTACCTTGTCCATACTCTTTATTTAACATATCCACAATCATTTTTAATGTGTTATTACGTATATCAAACTGCAAGCTATCATGATCACGAACGTTGATTTCAATCTTGGCATATTCACAATCCCCATTAAAACTCACCACATGATAAAAGCCTTCTCTTCCTTGGGTATATTGTGGTTTTTCTAATGCCGGTAATTTATTTAAGAATGCATTTCCAATATCCACCGCATTTTTCATAATACCCTTTGCGGTAGCTGTATGTACTGAAATACCATGAATCTCAATCGTTGAAAGACTCGCATTAAATGTTTCATCCATATAATAACCCAAATGATCTCCATCTAGTGTATATGCGATTGGTGATTTAAAGCGTTCTAAATCTAAATCTTTAGCAAGTCCACTCACTTCTTCATCTGGCGTAAATGCGACAGAAATAAAATTATGTTTGATTTCTGGATGTTTCACTAAATACTCCAACAACGTCATGACAGCTGCAATACTTGCCTTGTCATCCCCTCCAAGTAGTGTTGTACCATCCGTTAAAATCAAATCCTGCCCAATATATTGTTTCAGATTTGGAAATACAGATGGTGACATCACAATATCTTTTTCTTTGTTTAAAACAATGTCATTTCCATCATAATTTTCTAGTACCCAAGGCTTCACATCTTTACCACTCGCATCCGGAGCTGTATCCATATGTGTCACAAAACCAATGGCTCTACCCGTTTTTACATTCGCTTCTAAAGATCCATATACTACACATGTTTCTTTATCATAATATACATTTGTAGCCTCAATTTTTTGAAGCTCTTCATAAATAACACTAGCTAAATCATGCTGACAAGATGTAGTAGGAACACTTGTACTATGTGGATTGGATTCTGTATTGATTCTTACGTAGCGCATCAATCTCTCTTTTACTTGTTCATAAAATTCTGTCATACGAATTCTCCTTTTTTGATTATTTTATTCTTATTCTAAAAGAAATGAAAGACTGGAATTTAAAAAAGGTACCTACGAAGATGTAAGCGCCATTATAAGTCTATACTTTTTCTACTTCTTATATATGATAAGTCCATTGAAATGTCCATTTTCTTCAAATGAATAAATTTGAATATATGAAAATTCTTTGAATAGTTTACCAAACTCAACACATTGTTCTTGTGACTCAAAAACAACTTTGATCACATCTTGTAGTTTAGTTGAACATCCTTGGATACTAAGAACACTATTTTCTTTAATTTTTTCAAAGATAATATCAAATAAACATGGATACAAATTAATTTGTTCGTCATATTTTATACTTGAAAAAATATCTATTGGAAGATTCATTGAAAGTTTTATGTGTTTATTTTCTAATTTACTTTTACACTCATTTAAAACCACAGACATCGCTATATTATTCGGATATATCTGATTAAAGTTTTCCAATACAATTTTTTCTATTGCATCTATACTTTGTGCATATTCTGCCTGATCCCCAGATTTTTCGATCCTGTTTTTAATGTCGTGATTTCATGAAGCAATGAATGCATAAAATTAAAATTTGATTTATAGTTTCTATCCAGCATATCAAATTTTATAGCATTTGGACTTTATGACCGGCGCATTGAATTTCTTAATATATTAAAAACACGATATCTCGCATTATTACGAAACATCGTGTTTTTACTTTGTCCTAAAAATCAAATGAGTAATTAGGGAATTCTAAAGGACATCTATATAACAAGTCTTACTTTAATTCAGGCCAGAAACCTTTATTAGCCTCAATCATGTCATCCAAGATAGCCTTAGCAACAGTCATACTAGGAACAGTCTTATTTAAAGTGAATGATTGCAATACTTTCTCATAAGAGCCTTCAATACAACCTTCAACTAATAGCTTTTCACTATTTAATTGTTGCATCATCAAACCTTGTTGGAACAATGGAATAGGCTTTTGAGAAATTACCTCTGGTCCATCCTTACCAATATAAGCAGGAACCTCAACCATTGCATCATATGGCATATTAGGTAAAGCACCCTTATTCTCAACAATTACCAAGAAACGAGCCTTAGTATCATTCTTAAGCGCAATTGCCAAATCAGCAATCCAGTCACCATGACTACCTGCATAGAATACCTTCTCATCAATCTTGCCTGTCTTTAAGTAATTATCAATACCATCAAACAAGTTCTTTTCACGAGAATTCATTACCTCATTAGCACGAGTATATTCAACATTTGAATGCTCAACAAACTCTTTACTTTGTAAGTAATAATTTAAATAAGTATTTGGAATATATTCAGGGAAGTTCTCAAGAATCTCATAAACACCCTTCCATACATAATACCAACTACCCTTCGCATGACGATTAGTATTGTTGCTAGTACTTGTTAAACTTTCCTTACCCTTTAAATAAGAAGCAGGTAACAAGATTTCATGTTCCTTGATATAAGCCTTCAAAGGTTCCATGATACTTTCGCCCTTATATTCGATATTTGTAAACCAACCAAAATGATTTAAACCAAAGTAATCATATACGATATTCTTCTTATCCTTAATCTCTAATGCAGCAGCAACTAAATCAATAATAGCGATAGGCATATCACAAATATTGATAATACGAGCATTAGGTCTTAACTTATTGCAAGCCTCAGAAACAATAGAAGCAGGATTAGAATAGTTAAGAATCCAATAATCCTTCTTAGCATACTTTTCAACATCATCAATCAACTCAATCATAGGGAAGATGGTACGCATACCATATGCTAAACCACCACAGCCACAAGTCTCTTGACCAACACAACCATGCTTCAAAGGAATCTTCTCATCGCTTTCTCTCATTGCATACAAACCAACACGCATTTGAGCAAACACAAATGATGCATCAGTATAAGCTTCCTTCTTATCATTTGTTACAGTTAACTTAATACCTGAATGTAACTCTTCATCCAAGATCCACTTAACCACAACAGCAACCTTATCTTGTCTTTCCTTGTTGATATCGTATAAACGAATCTCATCAACACCTAGTTCATCCTTACGTAACGCAATAGACTTAACAATACCTGGAGTAAAAGTACTTCCTCCACCTGCAATCGCAATAATCATATATATAACCTCCTAATTTTACTTATTTAATGCTGCATCAACAGCTTTTCTAACTTGTGGAACCTCGATGCCGAAGATAACTTGAATATCATTGTTCTTCTTAACAACTCCACTATTCTTAACCTTATTAATAACTGCATCATTAACTAAACTTGCATCCTTAACCTTAACTCTTAAACGAGTAAAACAGTTATCAACATTCTCAATATTTTCTCTACCGCCTAAACCTTCAATGATTGTTTCGGCAACACCATCATTAGAAGTATTAACAGCCTTAACAGTAGCTTCTCCACCTTCAACAACAACAGTATCTTCTCTACCAGGTGTCTTTAAATTGAACTTCTTGATAATAAACACAAACACTACAAAGTAAACAATAATTTCAGCTAAAGCTAATACATACACCTTTGGCCAGCCAGTTCTTTCAACACCAGCAGATAAGTTCATCAAGAAACTATTAATTAAACCTGTAGTCATTGAATGAATATTGAACACCTTTAATAAAGCAACAAATGTACCTGCAATAATTGAATGAACTAAGAACAAGCCAGGTGCCACAAACGCAAACATGAAATCGATTGGCTCAGTAATACTACTTAAAGTGGCTGTTAATGCAAGCGGAATTAAGATATTCTTAGTATTCTTCTTATTCTCTGGCTTAGCTGTGTAATAGAAAGCGGCACAGATGCCAATATAACCAAATGTTTTAGCTAAACCTGTTCCCATATAATAGATTGAATCAGAGAAAGGAACGCCCATTTGTAACTCAGTTAATAGAATTGGATAAGCACCAACGATTGTCTTACCACCTAAAGCTAAAGTTCCACCTAAATCACCAAATTGGAAAGGTGCATATACTAAGTGATGTAAGCCTGTAGGAATCAACAAACGTTCTAACATACCATATAGGAATAAACCAAAGGCACCACTACTAGCAATCACATTAGTTAATGCAGAAATACCATGTTGAACAACTGGCCATACATAACATGTAGCCACACCCATTAAGATTGAAACACAAACCATGCAAGTAAATGAGAAACGAGTTCCTGAATACATACTCCAATATCCCTTAAATGATGCATCACATGTCTTATTGAATACATAACCTGTTAAGCAACCAAGAATGATACCCGAGAATACGCCCATATCAGTAACTTGGAAACCTAATACTGTAGATTGACCTGTACCATATAAGCCTAACATTTTATTAGCTTCAGCTAATAAACCATTTGTAGACAATGTTGTATTATTAGCTACTAGGAACATGAAATAAGACATTAGACCTATCATTGCAGCCTGATGCTTATCTTTTTTAGCTAAAGCCGCTGCAATACCTACTGCAAACACAAGACCCAGGTTATTAATAATAACCATGATACATTGGTACAATAAGTTACCAACCAATTGAATAGGAGCCCATCCTAAGAAAGGCAATAACCCCACAATCGCTTTGTTAGTAACAAGCACACCAACAACAAGAATCATACCTGCCACTGAAATATAGCTTAGTGGCTGTACCATCGCCTTAGAAAATTTCTCTAAAGCAACCATAATTTTCTCTTTCACTTCTTTTCCCTCCTTCTAGTGAAATAAAAATAGACAAGACTAATAAATACTAAAAACTAGTATCTAATGGTCTTGCCTACTTAAAGTAACAATCCTAATTTAAATTTTTAATGCAGAAACCTTAACAAGTGAACCAACAAGTACACCTTCTCCTGCTTAGACAACTTATACCCAAATTTTCCTTGAACATAATTATCTATCTCCTCAATGCACAACTTACACTCTGTTTTCCTACTAACCAATAAGTCATACATATCATCTAGCTCAACTATATTCTCATTTTCATGATAGATAACACGATTAGCCAAGAACTTCAAATGTGTCATCAACCTAGTTGTATCTAGTTTTTCCTTATCAAAGGTGATATTAAATTGTTCACTAATAATATCTAATATTCCCTTAATAAATATAAGCGTATCAGAAATATCTTGAGTTGAAGCCTTAGTTGAAGCATTAATAATATGAAGAGCTATAAGCCCAGCTTCATCCTTAGGCAGTCTAACCTTAAGCATCTCCTCAATCCTATCAAGAGCCCATAATCCAACTTGATATTCCTTACGATATAAGTAAGAAATCTCTGAATTTAAGAAATTACTCATATTGGCATTCTTATAATATCTCTCAACCGCAAAATAGATATGATCGGCTAGTGCTACAAGAATTTGATTATCCAAAGAAACATTTAAATCTCTTGTAGCCTTTTCTGCAATCATCTCAGCAATTTGGAAATACTCAATAGGGACATCATCTAATAGTTCTTCAAACTTACTTAATTGATCATCTTTGATGAAATATATCTTTTCAATCTTTTTTTCATCAATAAGATCACCTGGTTTTTTACCAAATCCAATACCAGATCCCTGAACTATAGCTTCCTTATCATCAGTTTTCGTCGCCACAACATTATTGTTGTATACACGAATTACCCTCATCGATATCCCCCTTTTTTGTTAAAAAAAGACCTACCAATAAACAAATGTCTACTGGGTAGGTCTTGCCTAATTAAAGTAACAATCCTATTTTATAATCTGCTTACGATTTAAATTATAGCAATTCCCACACAAATGTCAACGCATTCTTTTTCTTTTTCATTTCTTTGGTTTCTTTTTCATTTGACAAGCAATCAAAAATGGGTTTAAATAATTACTGACAATGTTACTGTTCAATCAGGCATGAGTTATTCTTTTTAGATGCTCATGCCTTTTATTTTTAGGAAAGGAGATAACAGTATGTTCAATTTTTTAAAGAAAAACAATTTAGTCGCACCAGTTAACGGAAAAATTATTCCAATCGAAGAAGTACCAGATCCAGTCTTCGCCCAAAAAATGATGGGAGAAGGAATCGCAATCATCCCTAAAGATTCAAGCTTTGTAGCACCAGCAGATGGTACTATTACCCTAATTTCAGAAACAAAACATGCCTTTGGTATGACTCTAGATAACGGCATGGAACTTCTTGTTCATATAGGACTAGAAACTGTAAACCTTAAAGGAGAAGGCTTTAATACCTTAGTTGAAGTTAATACTAAAGTAAAACAAGGAACACCTATCATCTCAATTGATAGAGCTTTTATGGAATCTAAAAACATCAACCTTACCACACCTTTAGTAATCCTAAATCATAGTCTATTTAACATCTCGTTTTTAAACAACGACACAGCTAAAGCAGGTGAAACAGTTTTAATTACTTATAAGAAGAAGTAAAGAGTTCATTTTTGGATGGCTCAATTAGGAATTAACGAAAACAGCAATAATTTCTAAGTGAAGCCTTCAAACAAAACTCAAAATTAGATGACCACATCAGAGTATCGATTTACTCCAATGTGGTTATTTTCTTATGCTCAAGTACCGAAATGGCATGTGAAGTTATTTTATGAACAACCTCCAACATGCGCATCGCACTAGCAGATTGCTTCACTCCAATAAAACTTTTTCTATTGTGTTTTTGAGAATTTTTATAAATTCTTGTGCTTTAAATTTCAATTTGTCACATTGGTTGATACTTGAAATAATTAAATCTAATGTTGTGTCGTTAGGCATGTAGATCATGATACTGTTCAATTTTTCCTGCGTAAGCTTCGGGTTAGTATTTTTATTTATATATTCCGACAAATCTATATGTTGTTTATATAGCTTTCAACAAACAAATCATTGGTGTCTTACCAAATAAAACTATTATTAGAGATTTGTCCGAGTTTACAAATTATATGATTGTAAAAGATGGAGTATTTTTAATGATTAATAACAAAAAAGCAAGAATTAATTCTTTTATTTAAGGAAAAGAAAATAAAAGGTATCTAAAACTTAAAATATTTTGGACTAAACTTTTATAAATTTCCCCAAATTGTTATGAACCTCATAAGTCAGGATTTTATTACAATCCTGACTTAACTTAACGACATTGAAACTGATTTCGAAACTCCTGCAAATGATTTTAAATCATTAGTTTCTACTGTATACAACACTTTAAAACTTGCGTCTGTTATTTTTTCAAATCTACACAAAATCTTATTCATTATTTTTGCCTCTTATACATAACTAGTCAATAATTAAAATAATATATTATACTTAAATTAGAAAGGCAGGCACTTAACTATGAAAAAATTAGCTATCGCAATCACAAGTTTACTTTTAATAACTGGATGCTCTTCTACACCTACCATCACAAACACAAATAATATTAAGGAGTATATTCTAAAGGATAATGTAGCTTATGATTCATTCTCTTCATATAGTGATTCAGATACAATTATTCGTTTGCCAAATGGAGAATATATACATGGAACAAAAGAAGTGAATGGAAAATATTATGATAGTGATCAAGATTCAGGAGCCATTCAGGCAAAAAAAGCTAAATATTATGCTTTACTAGCTATGGATGTAAATAACTATTTAACTGAAGAATTTGAGGGATTCAATGATTCAGATGAGGTTTTCTATAATAAGAAAAATGGTGGCTTCACAGATGCATCTACAGTCATGGATGAAAATGGTAACGAAAAAGACTTAGCCAATAATCCAAATTATGATTCTATGACAGTAATAGAAGCAAAAGAAAAAGAATACAATCGTTTGATCCAAGAAGATGCTAAAGAAGAAAAGAAAAATCTGTCTTCTCCAGTAAGTGAATTAAACTCATTATTGCCAAAAACAGATTCTATTTCACGAACGGTTTTCAACAAAAAGAATAAATATGCCATTCATTATTATGAAGTAGAAGAAAATGAATATTTTGACTACATAAAGAAAATAAAGGAGAAAGGTTTTGATTCCATGGATCCAAATTCTCCAGAAAAATCTTTTTTAGGAGTTAACAACGATAATATATTAGTCAATATACACTATGATGCAACAAATAAAACCCTTGATTTAGACATTGGAAGACAATAAGCTTTACTCACCAAAAGTCCAGACAACATTTGATTGTCTGGACTCTTTTTTGATGAAAGCAAAAAAAGACTGGAATTTTTCATCCAGCCTTTGACATTAGAATAATCCTACGATCTTACCATCTTCATCCACATCCATGTCTAATGCACTTGGATGTTTTGGAAGTCCTGGCATTGTTAATACTTTACCTGTTAGAGCAACAATGAAGCCTGCACCTAAACTTGGGCGTAATTCACGAACTGTAATTCTAAATCCTGTAGGACGACCCATTACTTTACCATCATCTGATAATGACATTTGTGTTTTAGCCATACAAATTGGTAATTTATCCCATCCTAATTCATTGAACTTCGCAATTTGTGCTTGTGCTTCTTCTGTAAAATCAACACCATCTGCACCATATACTTTCTTGGCAATGGTTTCTACTTTTTCTTCAATTGACTTATCTAAATCATATAAAGGAGCATAGTTATTTTCTTGATCACATAACGCAACTACTTTATTGGCTAAATCAATAGCACCTTCTCCACCTTTTGCCCATACTTGAGATAATGACATTGGGTGGTTGTTTTCTTCGCACCATTTTTCTAATGCAGCTACTTCAGCTGGTGTATCTGTCGCAAATTCATTGATCGCAACAATGTATGGTAAACCAAATTGTTGTACGGTATCAATATGTTTTGCTAAGTTTTCACATCCTACAAGCATAGCCTCTACATTTTCTTCTTTTAAATCTTCTAAGGCAATTCCACCATGTTGTTTTAAGGCACGAATTGTCGCAACGATTACAACCGCATTTGGTTTAAGATTAGCCAATCGACACTTGATATCCAAGAATTTTTCAGCGCCTAAATCCGCACCAAATCCAGCTTCTGTAACTGTATAATCTGCAAGTTCTAGACATGCTTTTGTGGCAATGACAGAGTTACATCCATGCGCAATATTCGCAAATGGACCACCATGAATCAATACTGGATTATGTTCAAGTGTTTGAACAACGTTAGGCAATACAGCATCTTTCATAACCATAGCCAATGCGCCTTCTATACCCAAATCATGTACATATACAGGCTTATCATCATAAGTATATGCCACAAGCATTTTTCCAAATCTTTTCTTTAAATCCATTAAATCATCTGCCAAACATAAAGCTGCCATGATTTCACTTGCGACAGTAATATTAAATCCGTCTTTACGTTCAACTCCATTGGCTTTTGCACCACAACCAATGGTAATATTACGCAAAGTACGATCATTCATATCTAAACAACGTTTGAAAGTTACTTTTTCAGGATCAATATTCAATTCATTTCCCTGATGAATCACATTATCTAAACATGCACTAACTAAGTTATTAGCTGTTGTAATCGCATGCATATCTCCAGTAAAGTGAAGGTTGATATCTTCCATTGGTACAACTTGGGCATAGCCACCACCTGTAGCTCCACCTTTTAATCCAAATACTGGACCTAAACTTGGTTCACGTAAAGCCATCATCGTTTTCTTACCTAAACGATTTAAAGCATCACCTAAACCAACAGTTGTCGTACTCTTTCCTTCTCCAGCCTTAGTAGGATTAATGGCTGTAACTAATACTAATTTTCCATGAGGATTATTTTCAATGGATTTTAAATAATCAAAAGACAATTTAGCTTTATATTTTCCATAATGTTCCAAGCTATCTGCAGGAATTCCAATTTTTGCGGCAACCTTTTCAATTGGTTCCATGACACATTCTTGTGCAATTTCTAAATCTGTTTTAGCCATTTTACATATCCTTCTTTCCAATATCATTTCTGTGAAATAAATCTTTACATTGAATCTTTTCTAATTCTTTATATGTATGATCAAATGCAGTCTGTAAGTCATCTTCTAGAGTAACGACCATTAAAACACGGCCTCCATCTGTGACCAATCCTTCATCTGTCATTTTTGTTCCCATGTGGAAAACCAATCCATCTACATCGTCTACACCTGTAATCAAAGATCCTTTTGTAGAGCTTGCAGGATAGTTTGTACTTGCTAAAACAACACCGTGACTGACTTTATCTGTCCATTTTAGTTCAACTGGTTTATTATCCATTAAATCTAAAATAGCTTGGACAAAATCACTTTCTAAACGAGGCAAAATAACTTCGGCTTCTGGATCTCCAAAACGTGCATTAAATTCAATTGTTTTGATACCTTTTTCTGTCAACATTAATCCACCATATAAGAATCCAGTGAATGGAACACCTTCTTTAACCATAGCACTTGCCATTGGTTTCATAATTTCATTCATAGCTTCATCGATAATTTCAGAAGTAATCTTCTTAACTGGACTATAAGATCCCATACCACCTGTATTTGGGCCTTTATCTCCATCAAATACACACTTGTGATCTTGGGCTACTTCTAAAGGTACAACTGTTTCATTGTGTACTAGACAGATCAAAGAAAATTCAAATCCAAATAAACATTCTTCAATCACAACCGAATTATTTTCAATCGCAAAGGCAATGTCTAAGGCTTCCTTAGCCTGTTCTAACGTAGAAGCTACTGTAACACCTTTTCCAGCTTTTAAGCCATCTTCCTTAATAACAATAGGAGCTCCCTGTTCTTGTACATAAGTCCATGCAGATTCTAAATCATAGAATGTTTTATATGCAGCTGTTGGAATATTGTATTTTGCCATAATTTTCTTGGCAAAATCCTTACTTGATTCAACCTGAGTTGCTTTTTTGTCTGGCCCAAAAATCTTTAGGCCTTCTTTTTTAAACGCATCTACAACACCTAGAGCTAAAGTTGCCTCAGGACCTACGATGGTTAAATCTACATTTCTTTCTTTTGCCAAAGCGACAAGACCTTCTACATCATTGTCTTTCACATTGACACATTCTCCAATTTTTTCCATTCCAGGATTACCTGGAGCACAAATCAACTCATCACACAAAACTGAGCGTTTGCATGCATACGCAAGTGCGTGTTCACGTCCGCCCTTACCGATAACTAGTATTTTCATTGCGTTTTAATCTCCTTTTTCTTTACCATTCAATCATAACAGAAAAAAGCCCCTAATGGGTCTTTATTCACAATTTTTTTAACAGAAAAAAGGTAGAACATTATATTCTACCCCCTTTGTTTTCTAAACCTTTAAGAATTGTGCTACATCTAGCACGAAAATTGTGGCTCCACCAACAGTAACTTCCACAGGAAAACTTGCATAACGGCCAATGTCATAACTAGCTGTACTAGGTACAATTTCCGTTCGCTTACTTGAATATTCCTTGATGATATCTATAGCTGCTTCTACTTTTTCGTCTTCACAACCAATGATCAACGTTGTATTGCCTGCGCGAAGGAATCCACCAGTCGTTGCTAATTTAGTAACAGAAAAACCATTTTTATTTAGTGCATTACTTGCCACTGGACTATCGTCATTTGATAAAATTGCTAGGATAAGTTTCATAGTGCTTCCCCCACCTTTCTAAGGTTATTATATAAGAATTTATGCACAACTACAACAAGAAAAAAGAACCATAATCTTTAGAACAATTTCTCTTATTTCATGTATAATAGATATAGAGTTTAAAAGGGGTTAATTATGTTTAGGGAATTTAATTTTTTGTGCACAAAAAAAGACTGGACCATATCTTTCGAGGGTCAACTATGACAAATAAAAAAAGGAAAGATACTTTCGGAAATGGCTTGATTGCTTTTTTATTTATATGCATGATATTTTTGATGGGTTATGCTTTTAAAAATCCTATATTATTATATTCTACAAATCCAGAAGTAGAGATCAATCATGAGTATGATCCAAAGACAAACATTCAACAAGTCTTCTATCATTCGGATTCTAGTGTTCAAGTTTCAAGTGATATCGATACTAAAAGAGTAGGTAATTATACAGTTACTTATCAAATAAAAGACTATAAAAAAACGTGTACAGTCTCAGTAAAAGATACGAAAGCACCAAAGCTAAAAGTTAAAACGTACACCACCGATTTAAAAGAAGATGTGAAGCCCAATTCTTTTGTAGAAAGTGTTGAAGATGATTCAAAGGTTACCTTATCTTTTAAAAATAAAGTGACTAAAGATGAAAAACAAACAGTGACGATCATAGCTAAAGATGCATATGGAAATTGCACAATGAAAGATACGACACTTACGTTAAAAATAGATACTGAAAAACCTGTTATTAGTACAGATCCAATTCATGTCTATACAGATTCAAAACCGAACTATAAATCTTATATTGAAGTAACGGATAACTTAGATTTAAATCCAAAGATCAAAATCGATTCTTCAAAAGTAAAGACAAAAAGAAGGCACTTATAAATTAACGGTTACGGCAACGGATCGTTCTGGCAATAAGGCTAAGAAAAAGATTAGTGTCGTTGTTGAGGAACCTGCAAAAGTCGTTTATCTAACATTTGATGATGGTCCAAGTGAAAATACAGATAAAGTATTAAAGATACTAAAGAAATATGATGCGAAAGCTACATTCTTTGTGACTGGAAACAATCAAAAATATAATGATTCCATTCGAAAAGCAGAAAAACAAGGAAATACGATTGCACTTCATACATATACGCATGATTATGCGACCGTCTATTCATCTACAGAAGCATATTTTAATGATTTACAACAAATAAGTGATATGGTTAAACAAATCACAGGAAAAGCTCCAAAATATATTCGTTTCCCTGGTGGTTCAAGCAATATGGTTTCTGCCAACTACTCTCATGGTATTATGTCAAAACTTGATAGTATGGTACATGAAAGAGGTTATGAATATTTTGACTGGAACTGCTCAAGTGGGGATGCCGCTTCAAACAGCGTACCTGCTCAAACAATCGTCGATAACTCAACGAATTGTAACTACGATCAAATTATGTTGTTGTTCCACGACTCAAGTCCTAAAACTTCTACAGTTGAAGCTTTGCCAGCCATCATTGAAAACTATAAAAGTCGTGGTTATGTATTTAAAGCGATCAGTGATGATACACCGATATTCCATCATGGAGTCAATAACTAAGTCAGCAATTTGCTGGCTTTTTTTATACAAAAAAATCGAAGGAATTAACCCTCGATTACTGCTTTGTAGTACTTTAATAGATCTTGCATCAATTCAATACTTTCTTCAACCTGATCTTCATTCATCACAACAACTTTTGTGTAGTTATGTAAAAGTATAGATCTAGAAACATTATATGTTTCTGCCAAATGATTGACCCAATCCTCTGCTTCTAAGCCTTGCTGCTTTGTAATAACACCTTCTGATATAATTACACCTTTTACGTCTGCAAACGATACGGGAACACTCCATTTGATAAGTCCAGCATGACATGCATACTTTTGCGGTTTATTTGATTTTAAAGCTCCTGTATAATTTTCAAATGTACATTCATCACATTGACGTAATGCAGATGAACTTGTTTTTAAACATTTACAAAAGAAATTCTTTTCCTTTGCACTGCTAATTTCTGTCTCGTCTTGCACGAAATAGCATCTTAATCCAGTAATATGGTAATACGCATCCATCACCTTTTGGATAGCTTCTTCAGGCAACATAATATAGCACCTCAAATCCTTTTCTTATCTTAATTAAATCACTTTCAGTGACTGATTTCAAGCGTATTGTAAGCCGTTTCAATCACTTTGGCCGTTTTTTTGTAAAAAAAGCCCATCAAATCATATAAAATGATTTGTATGGGCGCTTTTCATTTGC
>NZ_JAHQVB010000039.1 GCF_019052655.1 Holdemanella porci | reverse complement strand
AGATATTCTATCAGATTTTAAAAAGACTGTCGACAGTCACTTTGTCAACAGTCTGTAATGTCACTTTTGTGACATTATTTTCATATTATATATTCCATTGTTAAAACGACTAAACAACATGCAATGGATACTTGAAATAAGCCGTTATCTTTCCAAGCCAACATAATTCCAACTATTAGCGCTGCAAGTCCTGCTAACTGAGAATTAGTTTCATATAATATAGTAGGAAAGGTCATCATAGCCAAAGTCACATAAGGAATATAATATAGAAATGACTGAACATATATATTGGTAATGGGTTTATTAAAAAGTGTTAACGGCAAGACACGAATCAAATATGTGACAACCGTCATTGTAGCTACATACATCATTAGATTAGACATTTTCTTCCTTCTTTCTAGGTTTTATAATGGCCGCTACCATTGAAATTATGATTATTAATAAAGTGGTTCTTGTTCCACCTGAGATTGTCACATCCTTACAAATGTAACTCAATAAGAAACTTATAATAATGAGTAGTCCAATCATACGATCTTTTTTGCCTGAGGAATACTAATAGCAAAAAAAATACCATATAACGCAACACTTAAACTCGCTACAATTTTTGTAGGAAGACTATTACCAGCAACTATTCCCGATGCAGTTCCTAGTGCCCAACATGGAAGTGCCACCAAATATGTACCATATATATTTATGATTCACTTTCCCTTCGTGATTGATTGCCAAGCCAAATAATTCATCTGTTAAATCAAAACCAATACACATCCTATGAAGCAGATTCGTTTTTTCTTCGATTTATTGACTGAGCGCAAAACTCATTAAGAAATAGCGAGCATTACTGACTAAAGTCATGATAACCATCTGAATGAAAGTACCATGTGTACTAATCATTAAAAAGACAGCATATTCTCCTGCCGATGCAATTATGAATAGGCTAGTCAAAAAACCTTGTATTGGTGATAAGCCTACATTTTTTGCGATGATTCCTAATGAGAAGGAAACCGCAAAGTATCCCATTCCTACCGGAATACTATCTTTGATTCCTTTTTTAAACTCCATAATCTCACTCCTTATTTCTATGCATTATAAGAATCGAATTGTTATTTGTAAATCAAATATTTATAATACTTCCATAAGAAAATGTGATAGATATGAATCTAACAAAATATGATATTTTTTCAAAGTATTAGAAACAAAAACAATTAGTCAAGTTGCTAAAGATCTTGGCTTTTCACAAAGTGCAGTTTCTCAAACAATAAAATCTTTAGAAGAAGAATTAGAAACCACTTTATTCATTCGACAAAAACGTGGTGTCATTCTTAGTAAAGATGGACATGCATATATTCCCTATTTAAAATCTGTTCAGGCAAGCCTTGATAATCTTCGTACTAAAAAGCAGGAAATGAAAGGGGTGGACCAAGTCACATTAAGAATTGGTACATTCACAAGTGTATCTCGACATCTTTTGCCTTCATTAATGGAAAAATTCATTGAAATGTATCCAAACATACAATTTGAACTGTATCAAAGTGAATACACAAATATTGAACAACAATTATTAGAAGGAAGTCTTGATTTAGGATTCACTTGTATTGATGCCATCCAGCGAGTTCAATATCAAGAATTGTATTATGATGAAATGTTTGCGTTGGTGCCACAAAGTCATGTGTTAGCTAATTATGAAGTATTAAGCATGAAACAAATCGCAAAGTACCCTTTCATTCAATTAGATGAGGGAGAATATTCTTTGCCAATAAAAACATTCCAAAATCTAGGATTACATGTACAGATTAAACACAAAGTATATGATGAATTTACTATTTTAGCTATGATACGACAGAATTTAGGTATTTCTATACTTTATCAAAACGCTTTGAGCGACTATGATGATTTGTGTTTGATTCCAATACAAGAAAATCTATTTCGTCATGTTGGATTCGCCTATAATAATTACGATACTTTATCTTATGCAAGTAAGACATTTCTAGATTTCATTCTTAGAAAGACACCAGAAATTCTTAAAAATAAGGATAGTTTTCATATTATTTAAATTTAACATAGTTTTTATACTGTTAAGGTTGACTCACTTACTAATTTATATTATTCTTTTCACGTACATAAAGATATACGGTAGGTGAGGTTACCGCAGGGATTTGGATTTCCTAAGATTACTGCCGCAAAGTTGTGGAGACACAACTCGTTGGTCAGCAGGCTAAGTCGCAAAGGCTTGGCTTAATGTAATTAATATGCCCTGTGATACTAAAGCTTGAACGGTGATACTTAGGTTAATGACGTCATTGTTTAGGCAATGGCGTTTTCTTTATATAAGGAGGTGAGGCTTGTATGTGTACGGATCCGGATGGGAATAGTTTGAATTATTTAAAGAAAGCAGAGGTACATAATTATGATGAACAAAGAAGAATTCATTCAATTACTACAAGACAAAAAATACAAAACTGCACAAAATATACTTTCCGAAATGAACGATATGGATACAGCTGCCTTTTTAGAAGAGTTAGATGCGAAAGAATGTGCTTTGGCATTCCGTTTAATTTCTAAAGAAAAAGCTGCCAATGTATTCTCATGCATGAGTTCGAAGATGCAGACATATCTGGTAGACATGTTTTCAGAAACTGAATTAAAAGAACTATTAGATGATCTTTATATGGATGATACAGTAGATATGTTAGAGGATCTACCTGCAAACTTAGTAACGCGTATTTTGAAAAACTTAGATTCAAATAAGCGTTCAACCATCAACAAACTTTTAAAATATCCTGAAGACAGTGCCGGTTCAATCATGACGACTGAATATGTCACATTGAAAAAAACAATGACTGTAAAACAGGCCATGAACCATATTAAAGATATTGGTATTCATAAGGAAACTATTTATACTTGTTATGTCACAGAAAATAAAAAATTGATTGGTATTGTGACAGCTAAAAGCTTAATGACGAGTGATGATGATGAAAATATCACAAATCTAATGAATACGAACATTATTTCTGTACACACTCATACAGATCAGGAGCAGGTTGCTCACTTATTTAGAAAATATGACTTGATTGCGATGCCCGTACTTGATAGTGATGGATGTCTTGTTGGTATTGTTACATTTGACGATGCCATGGATGTTATGGTTGATGAAACCAACGAAGATATTTCTCGTATGGCTGCCATGGAACCCAATGAAAAAACATATTTTGAAACTACGGTTTGGCAACAAGCAAAACACCGTATCTTATGGCTACTTGTCTTAATGTTTTCTGCCACAATCACAGGAAGTATTATCACCCGATATGAAAATGCCTTCAGCGCCGTACCATTACTAGTATCTTTTATTCCAATGTTGATGGATACAGGTGGAAACTGTGGATCACAGAGTTCAACTTTGATTATTCGTGGTTTAGCTTTGGGAGAAATTCATTTTAAAGAAATTTTTAAAGTTATGTTTAAAGAATTTAGAATTTCACTTGTTGTTGGATTTATTTTGGCTGCAGCTAATGGTTTACGTATTTTCATTCAATACCAAAACTTTAATATCGCAATTGTCATTGCCCTTTCATTAATGATTGTTGTTATTGTTGCAAAATTAATTGGTTGTATTCTTCCATTATTTGCAAATAAGATTGGTGTAGATCCAGCTATTATGGCCAGTCCATTAATCACAACAATTGTAGATACTTGCTCTATTCTAGTTTATTTCAATATTGCAGTACATGTTTTTAATATCGTAGTTTAAGAGATGAGAAATCATCTCTTTTTTTCATAGCACGAAAAAAAGAACCTCAATTGAGATTCTTTTATCGAAAAATATAATTATTTAAATTAGATATCCATATCTTTTTGAGCAGCAGTTACAATAGCCATCTTGTAGATTTCATCTGAAGTACATCCACGAGATAAGTCATTGATTGGCGCGTTCAATCCTTGTAAGATTGGTCCAACTGCTTCATATCCACCTAAACGAGCAGCAATTTTGTATCCAATATTTCCACTTGACAAGTTAGGGAAAATAAAAGTATTTGCATGTCCAGCAACTTTTGAATTAGGAGCTTTTAAACGAGCAACTTCTTCACTTACTGCACAGTCAAATTGCATTTCTCCATCAATATCAAAATCAGCAATACGACGCAAACGATCACTTGCTTCAGTCATCTTAGCAACGCATTCACCTTTTGCACTACCCATTGTTGAGTATGATAATAATGCAACTTTTGGTTCTACACCAAATTGACGAGCTGAGTTAGCTGTTTGCATAGTGATTTCTACTAAATCATCTGTATTAGGGTTAATGTTGATTGAGCAGTCACCCATGATCAATTGAGATTCTTCTTTAATTAAAATGAAGCAAGAAGAAACTAATTGGTTTCCTGGAGCTGTTTTAATCAATTGTAATGCTGGACGTACAGTATCTGCAGTAGAGTATGTAGCACCACCTAATAAACCATCGGCATATCCCATTTGAACTAACATAGTTCCAAAATAGTTTGTACTCTTCAATGCTTTACGAACTTTTTCTTCGTCCATTTTACCACGACGTAATTCGACCATTTTGTGGACCATTTCATCCATGTGATCAAAGTTATTTGGATCGATTTGTTCGATTCCTTCAACATTTAAACTATTCTTTTGTGCACAGCCAGCAATTTCTTCTGGAGTTCCTAATAATACTGGGCGTACAACATCATTATTTTTCAAATCAATAGCTGCCTTTTGTACACGTGGATCCCAACCTTCGGTAAATACGATTCGTACTCCCTTTCCTTGGACCTTTTTTTCTAATTCATCAATAATCATAACTTTAACTACCTCTTTTCTATCAAAGTATAGTCCAAAAATGCTTTATTTACCACAAAAACAATGTGAACTTTTTCTCATAGTTTATCTACAAAATCTGTATACATTAAATAACATATTGTTTATATATCGTATACATTATGTATAAATTGTAATTATTTTACACACAAATGTAAATTAATGTAAATTTTACTTGCATTTTTCATTGTAAAGTTTTACACTAGTGACATCACAAGAAGGGATAGGTGCAAATTATGAAAACAAGTCACTATTTAAAGAAGGCCGGTGCCGTATGTATGGCAGCTGCAATGATGACTGGTTGTGCTGGTGGATCATCTGGTGCAAATGGTAAAACGTTGACAGTTGGCTTAAACACAGGTTTCAATGGAATTTTCTCTCCATTGTATTATCAAACTGTATATGATGATTACGTTATTGAAATGGTTTATCAAAGTATGTTGAGCTATGATCGTGATAATCAATTACAACCAGAACTTGCTACTGAACAACCAACTATTAGTGAGGATGGATCAACATTAACATTCAAATTGAAAAAAGGAGTGAAATTCTCTGATGGATCTAAATTGGATGCAGATGATGTTGTATTGACATTTACAGCTATGGCTGACCCAAGCTATACTGGTCGTTTCTCAACGTATGTTGATTACTTAGAAGGTTATAAAGAATATCACGAAGGAGATGCCGAAACTCTAAGTGGTGTTGAAAAAATCGACGATTACACAGTTGCCTTCCACTTGGCAACACCAAGAATCGACGCGATAAGCCAAGTTGGTACATTCCCAATCATCTCTAATTCACAATTCAAAAAATACAAAAAAGGTGATACAAAGATGTTTGAAGACAAGGCTAGTAAACCAATTGGTACTGGACCATATGTATTGAAAAACTTCCAAAAAGATTCAGCCGCCACATTTGTTAAGAATGATAAATTTAAAGCTGAAGATGGAGAATACCAAATTGATAATGTTGTAATGAAGATTTGTGATACTTCAACAGAACTTCAAGAACTTCAAAAAGGAACTGTTGATTTATTACCACAAGCTGATAACGCTGATAAAGTTGGTACTGCAAGTTTAGATAAGAACTTAACTTACAACAACTACGCATCAAGCTCAATGCAATACTTTATTTACAACTGTGAAGCTGGAGCCACTGCAGATCCTGCTGTACGTCAAGCATTAACTTATGCGATTGACCGTCAATCATTTGTTGATAGCTACTACTCATTCTCTAAAGGAAGTAAAGATGTTAAGAAAACTCAACCTGGTTTCGTTCCAGTATTAATGGCTAACCCAATTTCATCACAATTAGGTGATATCATTACTGGTAAAGAAAAAGATGACAACATGACTTACTATGATTATGACATCGAAAAAGCTAAACAAATCTTAGACGATGCTGGTTGGACTGTAGGAAGTGATGGAAAACGTGAAAAAGATGGACAAAAATTAACTGTTCGTATGGTTTCTACAAAAGGTAAAGATCAATTAGATACAATACTTCCAATGCTAGAAAAAGCTTGGGGCGATGAACTTGGCGTTGATTTCAAGACAAACTTAAGTGAATTCAACACAATGGTTGCAACAGTTCAAGGTGATGATACAGTTAACGATTGGGAAGTATCTTACATGGGATGGCAATTTAGTTCAGGTGATGACACTGGTATCAACTTATTATGCCAAACTGGTCAAACAGATAACACAGCTCGTTTATCAGATCCTGATTTAGATGCATTGTTAGATACTGCATTACATACAACTGATCAAGCTGCAAGTACTGCTGCTTATAAGGAAGCTTATGAAAAAGTTTCTGCTTTATGTCCATATGTAGCAATCAATGGTTTAAGTTACTATGATCTATACAACAAAAAGATCAAAAACTTAGATACAGCTGCATTGTATGACTTCGTTAAAGCGTTAGACAAAGCTACAATTGAATAACAATTAAAGAGATCTGTTGACAGATCTCTTTTTAATACATATAATTCAATTACATACAGAGTAAAAATATGTGCGTTAAGTGTCTTTAACACGGGGAGTTGGTTAAGGAACGAAAAGTTATTCTTGCGGTACATATTTTGCATCCCGCTGTTGTGATCGAAAAAATTAAAGACTTTCTTTTTTTGTATCGCAATATGGAAAAAAGGAGGTCTTTTTATATATGAATCAATACTTTGTAATGTTAAAAGAAAATGCACGCTCATTAAAAAACGTGCGTGTTATCGTAGGTGTGGCATTATTTTTTGCCCTAAATGTTATTCTTAACTTGTTTGGATCCATCCAAATCACAAACCAGTTAAAAATAGGCTTTGCATCCATTGCGATAGCTGCTAGCTGCTTACTTTATGGACCCATTCCAAACTTAGTGCTTGCACCATTATTAGATTTAGTCAATTACATGGTTAAACCTGTGGGTGCATATTATCCGATCTTTATGATTTCAACTATGGCAAGCGCATGTATTTTTTCAGCTTACTTCTATAACTGCGAAAGAATCACTTGGGTTCGCGTCATCTTATGTCGAATAACATATGATGTAGTTGTCAGTTTATTTCTAAACACACTATTTACATCTATGTTGTGGGGAACTCCATTCTTAGTTATTGCGAGTCCTAAATTAATCAAAAACTTAATTTCATTACCATTCCAAGTCGTTATTTTATATTTAGTAATGAAAACATGTATTCAATTAAAGCCAAAGGTGAACCGTTAATAGGTCCACCTTTTTTACTGCAATTTAAACATGTCTTTTTTAGCTCCACAAACTGGACATACATAATCATCTGGTTCACTTTCAAAATCATCACCATCATATACATATCCACAAACACTACATACCCACTTTTCTTCTTTTCTGTATGTAGGTGCTTTTGCCGGTGCGCTTTGTTTTAATACATTATGATAATATGCATAGGTCATTGGTTTACCAGAATCACCTTTCTTGGCATCAACGACTTTTGCCAAGAATACAAAGTGTGTTCCTGCATCCATCTGACTTTGTACTTCACACATCATGTATCCTAACGCATCATCTACAACAGGCAATTCTCTAAACAAATGATGATTCAACTTCGCCCACTTATCTTTATCTTTTCCTGTTTGAAAACCTAAATCCGTAATCACTTGTGAATCTATTGTTTCAGGCAAGATTGATAAAGAAAAATACTTATTTTTTTCAATCAAAGAACAAGTATAATTATCCTTGTTCATGCTCAAGGCAATTAGCGGTCCTATCGTAGAAACCTGAAATACAGTATTCACAATACATCCGCATTCGCGCATGCCGTCTTTTACACCCACGGCATACATACCATAAGAAAGATCATACAAAACTGTGTTGTCCATAAGAACACCTCCCTTGTTACTTCTATTGTAGCAAGTTTAATGGTTATATGCTATATAACTATTCTTCTTTTTCAACACACTTCTGTAATTTACTCATCGTCTGCTTCAAGCTTTTCATTTCTTCTACAGACACATCATTAAATAATGTTTTATTGATTTTACCAATCTCTTCATCAATAATCTTTAAAATAGGTTTACACTCGCCTGTGAGTTGTAAATGGTGTATTCGACTATCTTTTTCATCTATGCAAGTACAAATAAGTCCCTTTTTTTCCAACGAATCAACACTTCTAGAAATCAGAGTCTTTGAAACGCCTAACACCACTTTTAATTCCGTACTTGTTGTAATAGTTGAATTATTCTTTAAAACAATCAAGATAGATATTTCATTTGGTGAAAAATTAAATTCTTGAAAACTATCTTTTATTTTTTTTGCATAATAATCCCTCATTTGATTGGATATACGCAAAAACTCCTCAATCGTAAACATATTATCGCTCCAGTCTCAACAGAACAATTCTAAGCGCTAAAATAGGGTGTGTCAAACATTGCCCCATTTTTCTAATACTTCTCCTACATAATATAGAGAACCACATAATAAACTGTCTTCTTTTGTATCTAAAAGTCTTGAGATCAACTCATCCACTGTAATAATAGGATACCCTAATTTTTCTAATGGATATAGACGAGCACTCGATATTTCTACTAATGTAATGTCTTTACTAATGGATTGAAGTAATTCAATCATATGCGGTGCATCCTTCTCTTTTAATACCGAAAAATAAATCTTTCCTGTAAAATCCTTCAAAGATTGTGTCAACGCTGTTATTCCATGTACATTGTGTGCTCCATCTAATAAAACCAATGGATCTTTTCTAAGAACCATATATCTGCCTGCCCATTTAAAATGATCAATTACCTGTTGAATTTCATTTTCTTCGAGCCAAATTCCAAGTACATTCAACGTTTCTAATGCTAGAGATAAATTTTTAGCCTGATATAACGGTGGATTCAAATGAAATGTCATACCATTCCATCTCAATACATCAGTTTCTTGACAATCAATAAAACATAATGGTGTTTTCATATAATCTGCAACAAGCTCCATTACTTTTTGACATTCCGGTTTATCTTCGGTTGTCAGAGCAGGAACATTTGGTTTAAATACACCTGATTTTTCATAAGCGATTTGTTCAAATGTATCCCCTAAATATTCCGTATGATCAAGTCCTACATTAGTAATTAAGCAGGCTTCATAATCCAAAGCTGTTGTCGCATCCAAACGACCTCCCATCCCAGCTTCAATAATGCAGTAATCAACTTGTTGTTCAATAAAATAGGCCATTGACATCCATAGATCCATTTCAAACATTGTCATCTTATGTAATAAGAATAACTCTTCATATTGATCATAGATTCTTTCCCAATCAGCTAAAGTAATACATGTATCATTCACGCGTATTCTTTCTGTATGATGAATCAAATGTGGAGATGTAAAAACCCCTACTTTATATCCTTTTTTCATCAACAAATCTCTTAGCCAAATTGAAGTACTTCCCTTTCCGTTTGTACCAGCTACCTGAATCTTTTTTAAGGCTGTATGATTTGGTATTGCATCCGTTAACCATTGTCTGAATTCTAATAGGTCATGGTTTTTTCCACGACAATTTTCCATTTTATTAATTTTCTCTTGTACATTCATGGTATTATTATATCACTAAAGAAAGAAGTGAATCACATGATTATGCATAATGACTGGGATCAACTGTTTGATCAAGAAATACAAAAAGATTATTTACTAAATTTACGATATTTTTTAGCTGAGGAATATAAAACAAAAAATATTTATCCTGCAAAAGAAAATATTTTTGCAGCCTTTAAAACAACTTCTTTAAAAGATACAAAAGTTGTTATTTTAGGACAAGATCCATATCATGGTCCAGGACAAGCTCAAGGTTACTCATTTAGTGTACCAAGCAACTTTCCTTTACCTCCATCTTTACAAAACATGTATAAAGAACTAGAAAATGAGTATCAAACTCCTGTACATCGCACGGGTGATTTGACCGACTGGGCTAAACAAGGAGTACTATTAATGAATACTATCCTTACAGTTGAAGAGCATAAACCTTTATCTCATCAAGATAAAGGATGGCAGAATTTCACAAACGAGGCTTTGCGATGGATCAATGAAAAGGATGGTCCTGTTGTATTTTTATTATGGGGATCCAAGGCTATTCAATCTAAGAAATTACTGACAAATCCAAAACATTTAATTCTTACAAGTCCTCATCCTAGTCCTTTAAGCGCTTATCGTGGTTTCTTTGGAAATAATCATTTTAAGCTTGCGAATGAATATCTAGTTAAAAACAATGAAACGCCTATCCAATGGATATAGGCGTTTTTTTAACATCGAATCTAAAGCTATTGTAATATTCCTCAATCATATTTTCTTGATATCCAACTCTGTTTTTATTTTCATTAATACATTTTCCAATTCGAATCAATGTCTCATCTTTTAAAGCATCCAACATATGCATTCTTTGATCTGCTGCCTGCTCTTTTGATTTTGAAATTTCGTAATGCCTTACATCATAACACCAAAGTTTTATACTAGGATATCTTTGTTTAATTTTATCAGCTATCAATAATCCTTCTGGATCCATGTCTCCACTGTAATAAGTCTCAACATTCGAATTCACCAATATGTCTAAAAGAAGATAGGCTGAATAATTCAATTGTCCATTCGTACATACTAAGCCAATCTTTTCGATTTTTTCTTTCTTTATCATTTTCAGCAAAGCTTGAAATACAGCTGGATTTTCTACAACATAAACTCTATCACAATATACAATAGAGCGAATATGTAATAAATTATCCATATTCACATTTAAAGCTTCGTACGAATCATAAAATCCTGTCCAACCTAAATGTGGTTGATAGTTTTCATTCAACGCTTGAAGTCTTGCGATACTACAATAATTACTAATACCATCTTGATAGAGTCCTGCACGATATAGAATTTCATTTTGTTCTAAATTTGTTTTAGGAAAATCTACTTTTAGAAAATAAACAATTCCATGCATCAATAAATAATAGGCAAAGGTATTCTTATCAAAAGCATGTGGATTTTTTGTATGTAAGCTAGCAAAAATAGATATATTTTCTTTCTTATCTTGCCACATTGGCAATTGGTTTAAAGCCTTCATCACTACGTCTACCGTATTTATACATTTTTGTTCATTTTCTTTTGAAGCTTGCACAATACGAACATAGACAGAATCATGGTCAGTATATATATGATGAATCCACTGTTGGCTTTTTCCTTCTTGTTCTAAAAGATGTTTAAATATATTTTGAATTCGCATCTGTTCTTGTTCTTGTCGATTTTTATTTGTCAAAATATCATGATTAAAGTACATTTTTAACACTTCGTTAAAATCACAATTCTCATATTTGGTATTTGATATTGCCTTTTGAAGTTGTTGAAAAGTAATATGTGCACAATCAACACCATAATAATCTTTTCCCAATAAACCGCTTATACATGCGCGATTTGTTTCATCTAATACTAAATTAATACTTCCTTTGCAAGTGCCATATTTTTCATATTGTTTTTTCCATAGATGCATAAATTCAGAAAACTCATTGTCATATAAATATTGGCAAAATTCTTCATTCATCATGCACCAACCAACCTTTTAACATGACCATCCCATTCATATCGTATTGTAGTTACATATTTAGCATCATTTTGACGATATAATTCATAAATTGCTAGGGCATCTACATTTGGATAATCTCCCCATAATACTTGAGAATTCATAATATAATCAAAACCAAATTTTTTGATTAATCCAAACATGGAATCAATGTTTTTAGAATCCACTCCCGCAAATGCTTCATCTAAGGCGATAATTAAAGGTGCATCATCACTGGCATAGGCGAATTTTGCGGCTACCGCTGAAAACAAAGGAACATACATGGCCATGGCCTTTTCACCACCACTAAACACATAAAAACGATTGTTCGTCAGCTCTTTACGTTTTTCACTTCCAATTTCATACATAATTGTAAAATCAAACCATGAACGATAATCTAATAGATCTTTCATTGCTTGATGGAAACTCAAATTCGAATTTGGATCTTCTGCATTTCTTCTAGCACATTTAATTTTTGAACGGAAATGATTGGATAAGGCTTGAAAATCTGATTCTTTTAACAACTGTAAATCTTTTTCTAATAAGCGAACTAATGATTCTGAACTGAGTTCATCTTCATTTTCTGCTTTTTTTGATTTCCATTGCAATCCAAGTTTTAAAGTGCTGCTAGTATTCATTTCTTTCATATACTTATTCATAGTTTCAATCCATCGTTTACTGCTTCGAATATGAACACGTATTTTACTCGAAATCGTATTCACTAGTACATCTTCAATTAAATGTCGATCTTGACTGCTTACCAATTCAGATTGTTTTTCAATATCTATCTCAAGTTGTTTTAATAACATTGTGAAATCAATTTGTTTTCCTTTATATCGAGCTTTAATATTCAAACGTGCCATTGTATCTTCTTGATCATTAAATAATGTAATGAAATGAAGATTATAATCTTGCAAGAAACCTCGGTTCATAAAAAATACAGTTTGAAGATCATTTCCCAAAGTATCTTTGTTTTTTAGATTTGGATATAAATTTACAATATGTTTATGAATGGACACAGGATTCTTTTCTTCAATTGATACATATCCTAAATCCAATTCCAATTCATAATATTTTTTATAGCTTTCTGCTTTTGTACTTTGCGTTTCAATTAAAGATGCATTTTCCAAAATATCCTTTTCACATTGTTCTTTAATATTTTGCCATCTTCCATCTTCTTGATATAGATTTGAAACAACTTTTGGAATTTCATCCAAACGATTCATAATCTTTGACATTCGTTCCTTAATTTTTTCATATCCCATCTCATTCAATTGTGCTTCTTTTACTGAAATCAATTGTTGCAGCTTATGAAGTTGAAACTCCAATTGTTTCTTCTCATAACGAATAGAGTCTAAATCTATTCTCAAATCTTCCAATTGTGATTCTAGAGATATAAATAAATCTATATTCACAATATACTTTTCATGTATAGATTCCATTTGAACAAGTTCATCTTTATATTCAATAAACAAATCTTTTCTTAATCTAAAGACATCTTCTGTGTTAGAAATCCCTAATTTCTCAGAAATATTCGTTATTTCTTTATTCAAATTTTGAATACATATTTGGTATTGATTTCTTTGTTCAATATACTTTTTAATTTGTTCGATAGAATGCTCTTGCTTTAAAAGCATTCGATTTACATCCAATAAACTTGAATCTAAATCTGCTTTTTTAGGATATCCAGCATATTCTTTTTCCAAAGTTTTTACTTTATCCTGTGCAATTTTCAAATTACTCTCTAATTCTTGAATGCCTTCCTTTTTTTTATTTATATCTTCTTTCAGTTTTTCTAGTTGGCTTTTTCGATACGCTTCTCTAGAGGCTTTCCCAATAAAAATAGATTTTCTTGTTTGACTAATTACACTACAAATATTTCCTATTTCAAAACCATTGTCAAAGAATTTTACAGAACCTTCATCCAATCCAAAAGTATCACATAAAGAAATATAATCAATTTTAGAATGTAGAATACAAACTTCTAGTTCTTCTATTTTATTATGTGTAAACAAGAAAGATTCTTTCATACCCTTGGGTAGATTTAAAATTTCTTCTTGATACATATCAGGAACAATCAAAGCTGTCATTAAACCACTGCTTAACAATTGTTCTTCTATCGCATTTTTTTCATCTTGATTTAAAGAATCATCAAAATCCAATAAAGTATACATAGGGATGAATGGAATTTTCTTTTCCTCTAGGTATTGTCTTGCCTCTTCTTGTTCTTTGGCAATATCTGGTTGAGGATCTTTTAAACAATTCCAATATTCATATTGTTCTTGAATCTTTTGCAGTTCCTTCGTTAATTGTTTAATTTCAATAGATAATTTTGAAATCGTCTCCGTTTGATTTTTTAAATACCAAATATAACGATTGTGAATATCTTGATCAATTTCATAATATCTTTCTGTATTTCCATAATCCGATATGATTTCAAAAAACTTTTTCATTGTCGATGCATCCATTTTTAAAATTTGATTGGATTCATTCCAAGCTAAAAATTTTTCATGATATTCTTCTTTTAACAAGCGAAATTGCTCTTGATATGCTTTTAATTCAGTTTCAATTTGTTCTAATAGACTTTGTTCTTTTTCATAATCATCTTGTACATGATTTAATAATACTTTTTGATTATCGATTTTTTGAAACAAAGCCAACCCTTGATTTAATACATTCAATTCTTTTTCAATTTTTGATTTTGTGTAATTAAAATCATAAGTATGATTTAGATTCATTAAGAAATCTTGTTTTAAAGCTATATGCTCATCAAACTGCATATTTTCATTCAATTGGTCTAATTGTTTTAAGTTTTTATGAATCTCATATTCTAAAGAATCATTATAATCTTTTTGTTTATCATACTTTAATTTACATGAAACATATGCATTATCTTTATTTGATTCTTGTTGCACCTTGTTCTTTAGAGCTTTTTCTTGTTGCGTCAAATCTTCTTTATACCGTTGTACATCACTGGCTAATTGAAGCAGATCTTGTTTGGCCAAACCACTATATTCTTCTTCAAGTACGGATTTTTCGACATGTATATCGTCTAACTTTTTTTTGATTTCAAGAATCATTTCACTTGCGTGATTCTTTTGCTCATAAAAACCTTTCTGTTTCTTCGTTAATTCATCCAATTTATTTTTTTGTTCTATATACTGTAAACTTTTCTTATCTAATAAAGCATAATTATATTGTTCATATACATTTTGAATTGATTTAGCTGCCTGTTGACTTTGTTTTAATACTTCTAAACGACTTTGGACTTCATCCATATTGGATAATGCTTCTGTTAAAGGACGTAAATCATCTTCACTTAAAGGTTGTAAAGATTCTGACAACAATTCATTGATTATTGTTGGCTTTAATGAGTTGCTTAATTTTGGAGAACGTAATTTAACTAACAAGTTGATACTTTCTTTATAATCATCTAGTGTTGGAAATTGAAAAAGAGCTTGATTCACTCGAGCCATATATTCTCGTTGTGTTTCAATAAATTGATGTTGAATTCGATTTTTTAAGCTTTGTTTCGATATTGCCAAATTATGCTCCATTAGCTGAATATCTTTACCAATTCGTTGATTGTCTTCAATCACAAAATACCAAGTATCTAAAGGCTTGTTCTTTCGTGCTCTCATTCCCATTCCAATTGTTTTAAAAATATCGGAATCTTCTCTTTTGAATTCTAAGTATAAATATGCAATTCGTTCATCTCGAGTTGAATTTTCATCAATTAAATAGGTTTCCATCTTTCGAGCTTTGGTACCAAACGCATCTAAACGTTCACTATTCTTATTTCCATCTAATAAGATAGGAATAAAGCTTTGCATCGTAACCGATTTTCCACTTCCATTGCTTCCTCTTAAGAGAATATGACCATTTTTAAAATAAAATTCTTCATTTGTATAATACCAAAAATCAATCAGGCCCATACGGTGCATATGCCATTTACTTGTTAACATTTCTTTTCACCTCAACATCAAATCCACCACCAATTTTTCCACAAATTGGATTGATTTTAATTCTATTTTCTTCTTCATCTACAAATCCATAATTTTTCATTGTATCTAACACGTTTTCACTCACTAAAGATTCACCCATATCTTGATATTTTTTAGGAAGAAACGCTATATTATTTTTGATCCATTTGCGCATCCATTTTAATAAAAGTTCCTTTTCTATATAGGTGATTTCTTCTTCATTTACTTTTAACATTCCATTCTTTATTTTTTTAGTAATTTGCTGCATACAAACTAAAACTAAATCTGAAATTGTATTTCGACTTGGAAAAATTGTTCCTACATTACAATATTCATCCAGGACAATATAGCTACTTGATGCATGTAAATGTAGATCGCATGGCATAATACTTTGAAAATCTTTTTCAATTTGACGATAATAATGTCGAACATACACAAAATCCTCATCATTTTTATCTGTTCTATAGATGCCTGGTGACAACAACAATCGTCTATACACTCTTTGTCTTCTTACGACGCCTCGATCTTCTTCCATAGAAAACCACTCTGATTTTTTTATATCTTCCAATGAATGAATGTCCATTATATCATGGGCAAAATTACGGATTACATATCGAGAATATCCTGTGTTTTCATATAAAGCTTCGGTATCCTTGTTCTTAATAAAGCCTTCTTCACTACCATCATCAAGTTCAATTATGTGGATAGATAGACAATATTTTAATACACGTACTAATTGTCTTCGTGTATTAAAGTGTGTCCAATCAATCACTCCTTCTTGAAATTGCATTTGAATATATTCTGTTAATGAAGATAATACAAATTGTTCTTCGCGTTCTTTTGATTCCAAAAACAACAATACAAAACAAAACATCTGATATTCTTGAACGGATTGAAATTCTTGGATTCCCATCCATTCTTCAACATATCCTGGTATTTTTTCTAATTTAATTAGATACGGCGTAAGAATAATCATATAGCCAAACTTTTCTTGTACAAATTTACGGATTTCTTTTACCGAATCTCTGACTCTGTTATATAGTTCTGGATCTTCCTTTCGTAGAATCCATTTACGTTTTAATAATTCTTGTAATGCATCCATGTCGGCTACCTCTTAAAACAAATACGATAACTAGGCATCACAAAGATTCCGTCTTCGCATTTAACTTCTATTGTTTTTAAATTAGAATCATCAATATAAAAATCGCGGCCATCATCTGTTTTTGCAGTCTTACTAACATCATTCAATCCTTCAGATAACCATGATAATAATATTTTTCTAGATTCACCATCTAATATATCTATTTTTTCAAAGTCAACCACTCCATCTTGAATATAATTCTTTAATTTTTCGTTTTGCGCTTGTTTATGTTTTAATATTTCTAATCGTTGTTGCTCTTTTTCTAAATTATAATCTTGAGCCGGTTGTCTCTTTGTCTTTACTGTAGCTACTCGAGTTCTAGGTTCTAATGCGTAATATGTTATTTCTTCTTCATATACACCACTATCAATAGAATCTGTATTCCGATTATGAATAGCTTGCATATGCAGTGGTTTATCCACACCAAAAAACAAGGCACTCATTTTATGGGCTTGGTTTAAATCTTGGCATTTACCAAATAAATCTGAAATATGTTTGTATTCTTCGGCTCGATTGGCACCTTGATTCTGTAATTCTCCAATTTGTTGGGCATAACGCGTGATTTTACGGATGATTTCATTCGTTATATCGGACATGCGATTTACTTCGCTAATTCCATTTTTTCCCACAAACCAACTGTATATGCTGTCCCATCTCGCCATAAAATTGTCATATATGTCTTGTTTTTGGATCTTATCATCCATTCTTGGAATAGACATTTCATAATTCACAGCTTTTTCAATCAAAATAACAATCGTTTCAAATGGTATATTTTGAATATAATCCTCTAAGATCATTGCGTGTTCTTGTAAGCCTTTGACAAAGTTTCTTAAATAAGAAATGATCTTTTCTTTAAATAATAAGAATGACTCTGTTTTCATCATTTCCTCTGCTTTTGCACTATTTAAAGTTCGAATATAATCTTGATAATTTTGGTTTAAACGAATAAAATTTGCATTTAAATCTTTCCACCACGTATGAATTTCTAACATACTTGCATCTTGTAAAGTTTCAATACACATAATTTGATATTGAATTCTTTCAAGTAAAGTTGGCTCAAGAGATGCTCCTTCAACTTGTAAATTTTCTAGCTTTAAAGTCATTCGTTCTATTTCAATCGTATACTCAGATAATTGATAACGATATTTTCTGTTTTTAAACTCCTCAATTGACGTTACCTTAGATGTATCTTGAATCGCAATCAAATTTTTCCACTCCGTTAATGAAGATAAATCTGATTGACATTGATCTAGCGTATAATTTGGAAAAAGTCCTGTTTGAATCATAGCTTCAAATACATCTTCTTTATATAGCCAATATTGAATTTTCTCATATTGCTCATAAAAATATCGAATAATAACGCGATATCGATCCACATTTTCAGCTCGTAAATAATTGACTTCCGTAATTGGTTTTGTTAGTTTTTCATTGATTTTCATATTTAAATTTTACTACACTTTTATACAAATAAAAACCGCATTTAAAAAGCGCGGTTTTCTCTGCGGCTATAAGCCTTTACTGCCAGCTCGCGTCTCAAGGCGCTGCTTTCACTTCGTTCAAGCTATCGCTTTTGACTCTCGCCAGCCCTCAAAGGGCTTCATTTTTTACTATTTCCTTTTCTTTGCTTTTTCTTGTTTATATGCCTGTTGCTCTGCTTCTGAGAATGGATTTGCGTACTCCTTTACACTCATTTTATCCATTGCGATATCA
>NZ_JAHQVB010000038.1 GCF_019052655.1 Holdemanella porci | reverse complement strand
CAATTATGAGTCGTAATCCACGTATTGACAATAGGAGGTCACTTCATATTATCTCTGCTTTATACTACCATACTATTTATCATTTAAAAATCATACAATTATGGGAAATTGTGCAGAAGTATGATAGAATTTCTGTAAAAGTGGAGGCAAGAAAATGGAACAATATAAAAAAGAGTTTATTGATTTCATGTTGGAATCTAAAGTGTTAAAATTTGGTGATTTTACACTAAAATCAGGACGTAAATCCCCATTCTTTATGAATGCTGGTGGATATGTTACAGGTAACCAGTTAAAAAAATTAGGTGAATATTACGCAAAGGCAATCGTTGATCAATATGGTAAAGACTTCGATGTATTATTCGGACCTGCATATAAGGGAATTCCATTGGCAGTTGCGACGACAATCGCATTAGATAATTTATATGGAATGGAAGTTCGTTATTGTTCAGATCGTAAAGAAGAAAAAGATCATGGAGCTGACAAGGGAAGTTTCTTAGGAACAAAACTACAAGATGGAGATCGCGTTGTTATGATTGAAGATGTTACGACATCTGGAAAATCAATGGAAGAAACAGTGCCGAAGGTTCGTGGTGCAGCAAATGTTGAAATCGTTGGATTGATGGTTTCTTTAAATCGTAATGAAAAGGGAAAAGGTGAAAAGACTGCATTAACGGAAGTTAGTGAATTATATGGTTTCCCAACAGCTGCAATCGTGTCAATGCCGGAAGTAATTGAATATTTAGGAGATAAATTAGATCCTGAATTAAAATCAAGAATTGATGCATATTATGAAGAATATGGAGCTAAGGAATAGAGTCGAAAGATTCTATTCTTTTTAATTACTTTTCGTATTGCGGTATATTTTGCATAAAAATACTTTGCGCACTGCGGTATATTCATTACTAAAATACTTTGCGTATTGCGGTATCTGTGGTATATAATATTTTATATAAAGGAGATATCGCGATGGAAATAAAAAGAAAAATTTACTCTAAACTTTTGAGGTGGAAACAAGAAACAAATGGATCCAAAGCATTGTTGATTGAAGGAGCTCGGCGTATTGGAAAATCTACAGTGGCAGAAGAGTTTGGTCGAAACGAATACAAATCTTATGTTTTAATTGATTTCAACAAGGCTTCAAAGACGATTATTAAAGCTTTTGATAATTTAAATGATTTGGATACTTTTTTTCAAATTATTTCTTTGGAAATGAATGTTCGATTGTTTAAAAGGGAATCGTTGATTATATTTGATGAAATTCAAAGATTTCCTCAAGCTAGACAAGCCATTAAATATTTGGTTGAAGATGGTCGGTATGATTATTTAGAAACGGGTTCTTTGATTTCAATTAAAGAAAATGTTGAAAATATCACATTGCCATCCGAGGAAAGAAAGATTCGTATGTACCCTGTAGATTTTGAAGAGTTCATAATCTATATGGGTGAAGAATTATTGTTTGAATATATCAAAAATTGTTGGGATAAGAAAAAGCCTTTAGATGAAAAAATGCATGCGAAGGCTATGTATTTATTTAAAGAATATTTGCTGGTTGGGGGAATGCCACAGGCATTAAAAGCTTATAAAAATGGGAATAAAGATTTTTACGCGGCAGATGTGGAAAAAAGAGATATTCTTGAACTCTATCGTGATGATATTAGGAAAGCGGCTAAAAGATACAATTCAAGGGTATCTGCCCTATTTGAAAATATTCCAGGATATTTATCCACACACGAAAAAAGGGTTGTTTTATCTAAATTAGGAGAATCTAATCGTAGTTTTGACAGGTATGATGAGCCTTTATTTTGGCTAGACGATTCTATGATTTGTAATTTATGTTATAAATGCACAGACCCAAATGTAGGGTTTGCGTTAAATAGGGATGATTCTTATGTGAAATGCTACATGGGCGATACAGGATTATTAGTGAGTTTGGCATTTAGTGAAAATGAGTTGAGTTCTTCAAGATTGTATCAACAAATCATGAATGATAAATTATCTTTGAATAAAGGTATGTTGTATGAAAATATGATTGCGCAAATGATTACTTCTATGGGAAAAAAGCTTTATTTTTATACAAAGTATAATAAGGAAAAACATAGAAATGATATTGAAATTGATTTCTTATTATCAAATGAGAGTAAAACAAATCTAAAAGTATTTCCAATCGAAGTAAAATCTTCAAAGAATTATTCAGCTACGTCTTTAGATAAATTTAAAGATTTATTTGGTAAGAAAATCGCAACACCATATATTGTTCATCCAAAGAATCTAGCAAGGAAAGATAATATAATTTGTATTCCGCCATATATGATATGTGCAGCATTTAGTGATGCTTTAGAATAGGGTCAAAAGATTCTATTCTTTTTTCATATTTTACGTTACATCGAACCTATTTTGAATTAAAATAGAAGTAGATAGTGCAGTGTACAAAAGTGAGGTGATGGTGTATATAATATGCTGCATCATGACTTTAAGGAAAAGACAAATAATAATTCTTACAAAAACTTAATAATTTTGGTAAAATGTCTACAACAACGAGTCTTCTTACGGGATATAAATCCAGTTGTAGAAGGCTCGATTTTTGTATATTAGGAGGTACCCTTATGATAATTACAATTACACGTGAATTTGGAAGTGGCGGAAGAACCATTGCCAAGAAATTAGCTGAAAAACTAGGCTATGCTTATTATGATTATGAAATTGTGCAACAAATTGCGCAAGAAAGTGGCTTTGCGAAAGAGTATATTGAAGAAAATGGGGAAGATGCATCAAGCACAAGTACATTTGGTTTTATTTGGAATAATTATGGATATAACTTATCGGATGAACTCTATATTGCACAAAGAAATGTAATTTGTGAATTGGCCGATAAAGGAAACTGCGTTATTGTAGGAAGATGTTCAGACTATATTCTTCGTGATCGTAAAGACGTATTGAATGTATTTATTCATGCGGATTTTGAATATCGCAAAAATCGAGTTGTATCGGTTTATGGGCAAAATGAATTTGCGCCAGACAAACGTATCAAAGACAAAGATAAACGTCGTATCGCTTACTATAAATATTACACGGATCGTAAATGGGCAGATGCTAAAAACTATCAATTGTGTTTAGACAGTGGTGTTTTGGGTATTGATAAATGTGTGGAAATAATTGAAAGTGCTATGTAGAAATTTAAGAGTGTTTGATTAAGGTCAAACACTTTTTCTTTTGTGTGGTGTATAATAAAGTACATACGGAGGAAACATATGGAACAAGATTCTCTATTTTCAATACAAGAAGATACAAGGCCTTTAGCCGATCGTATGCGTCCGGAAACATTGGATGAATATGTAGGACAAAAACAGCTTGTTGCCAAGGGAAATCTTTTGTGGCAAATGATTGAACATGATCAGGTGACATCGATGATTTTCTGGGGTCCACCTGGAGTAGGAAAAACGACATTGGCACGTATTATTGCCCATCAGACAAAGAGTTATTTTGTGGATTTCTCAGCTGTTACTAGTGGCATTAAAGAAATCAAGGAAGTTATGAAACAGGCCGATACGCGTAGGGCCTTGGGACAAAAAACAATATTATTCATAGATGAAATTCATCGTTTTAATAAGGCGCAACAAGATGCATTTTTACCCTATGTGGAAAAGGGAAGTATCATTCTAATTGGTGCTACAACAGAAAATCCTAGTTTTGAGATCAATTCCGCCCTTTTATCTAGGTGTAGAGTGTTTGTGTTAAACAGTCTAAATACGGATGACTTAAAAGATTTGATTATTCGTGCTATTTCCAGCTCAAAAGGATTAGGCAATTTAAAAATACATATTACGGATGAAGATATAGAGGCGATTGCCGCATTTTCAGGTGGGGATGCCCGCTTTTGTTTAAATACATTAGAGATGGTTGTTTATAATAGTCCAAGTGAATTGGATGGTATTCATGTTTCACAGGATATTTTGAAGCAATGCCTTCAAAAAAGGTCGTTATTGTATGATAAAAAGGGGGAGGAACACTATAATATTATTTCTGCTCTACATAAAAGTGTACGAAACTCCGATGTACAGGCCGCTGTATATTGGTTAGCACGTATGTTAGAGGCTGGAGAAGACCCTTTATATATCGCAAGAAGACTCGTTCGTATGGCTAGTGAAGACATTGGTATGGCCGATTCTAGGGCCTTAGAAATCTGTGTGGCAGCCTATCAGGCATGTCACTATTTGGGTGTTCCAGAATGCAATGTACATTTAACGCATGCAGCTGTCTATTTGGCTTTAGCTCCAAAATCAAACGCTTTAGAAGTGGCTTATAATAATGCGAAAAGTGACGCATTAAAAACATTAGATCAGCCAGTGCCTTTACACATTCGTAATGCGCCAACAAAGTTAATGAAAGAGTTAGGCTATAATAAAGGATATGAGTATTCACATGATTATGAATATCACATGACGGATATGCAATGTCTTCCAGATGCGCTAGTTGGTAAAGAATATTATGTACCAAGTGATCAGGGTTCTGAAGTGAGGGTGCGTAATCGTCTTGCGCAGATTAAACAAATCAAGACGATGGTGCATAGGAATCGTATGATTAAGCAAAATCCTAAAGGAGGAAAATCGTGAAACCACATGAGCTAATGAATGAATTACAATATGGTGAGAGTATAGAAGTAGAATGTAAAAAAGCGTCAAATTCTTTACCAAAATCTGTATGGGAAACATATTCTTCTTTTGCAAACACAAATGGTGGAACTATATATCTAGGGGTTGATGAATCCAAAAACAATCATTTTGAGATTGTTGGAGTAGATTGTCCTGAAAAAATAATAAAAGATTTTTGGGATACAATTTCAAGCGATAAAGTAAGTTCAAATATTTTGTTGGAGAAAGATGTTCGTAAGGAATGTATTGATGGCAAAAGTGTTGTCATAATTCATGTACCTCGTGCCGATTACAAGCATAGACCAGTTTATATAAACGGAAATCCTATGAAAGGAACATATAAAAGAAATTATGAAGGAGATTATCATTGTACAGAAAGTGAGATAAAATCATTCTTTCGAGATGCTAGCGATGAAGGGAGCGATGGTACCTTGTTATCAGGCTATACAATGGAAGATATTGATGGAGATACTTTGCAGATGTATAGGAACGCATTTGAGGTACATAATCCCAATCATGTATGGAATTCATTGGATAATAAAAACTTTTTGAGAAGTCTTGGCGGATATGCAGTAAACAGAGGGACAAAAGAAGAAGGATTGACGTTAGCGGGATTATTGATGTTTGGGAAAGGCCTCTCTATACGGGAACGATTAGAGAATTTTCGCTTTGATTTTTTAGATATGACGAATTTGTTTGGAGACAGAAGATGGTCAGATCGTTTGACATATGATGGAACATGGGAAAATAACATTTACAATTTTATTAAGATAGTATTACCTAAGTTAGTGTCTGATTTAAAACGACCTTTTGTTTTGGAAGGTTTTCAACGGAAAGATGATACAGTAGTACATGCCTCTATACGAGAAGCAATGATGAATAGTATTATTCACTGTGATTATCATCAAGCTGGAATTTTAAAGATAATTAAAAAAAATAATGAATTTATTTTTTCTAATCCAGGTAGATTAAAAATATCTATTGAAGAAATTTATGAAGGTGGAAATTCAGTTGCGAGAAATCCTAAAATACAAACAATGCTGAGGATGATTGGATATGGTGAGAATATTGGTTCTGGATTCCCTATGATTTTAAAGACGTGGAAAGCCGAAAATTGGAGAAAACCAGAACTTTTAGAAAATGAAAACTTATCATGTGTTGAATTGCATTTACATATGATAAGTTTATTGCCTCAAGAGATAACAGAATATTTATCGCAAATATTTAAAGAGGATTATTTCTTGTTAGAAGCAGAAGAACAAATGATTTTAAGCATTACTTATATGGATAAGGAAATTACAAATGAGAAAATACAATTATTGCTTAACACACATGTTGTTGAAGTTGGTAAATATTTATCTGATTTAGTAAAAAAAGAAATGTTGGTAGTAAACCAAAGTGGTAGATGGACAACCTATAGCATAAATGAAAAGTATGGAGTATCTTTGATTTCATCTTTGGAATCAGATGAAGATTTGAATAAAACAGATAGAGAAATATTAGAATATTTAAAGAATAATAAGAAAATTACATCTAAAGATGTTATAAAGTTGACTAATATTTCATCCATATCAGGGGCTAATAAGGCTCTAAAAAGATTATTTGATAAAAATCTGTTGAAAAAAACTAGAATTAAGAATAGTGTATTTTATGAAATAAAGGAGTATTAAAGTGAAAACCACTCAAAAAAGTGGAAACCACTCAAAAAAGTGGAAACCACTCAAAAAAGTGGAAACCACTCAAAAAAAGTGGAAACCACTTTATGAGATACAAACAAAACTTGGAGGATTACATGAAAATAGAAATTCATAGTTTACAAGAAACACAGGAATTTGCCACTAAAATGGCAGATCTTTGCAGAAATAAACAATTAGTCATTACATTAGATGGAGATTTGGGTGCAGGTAAAACGACTTGGACAAAAAGCTTCGGGAAAGCTTTGGGTGTAAAGAATGTGATTAATTCACCAACCTTCACAATCTTAAAGGATTATAAACAAGAAGGTGGAGTCCCTTTCCATCATATTGATGCGTATCGTTTGGAAGGAAAATGTCAGGACTTAGGTTTTGAAGATTGTTTTGATGAAGGAATTACTGTAGTAGAATGGTCTGAATTTATTGAAGATCAATTGCCACAAGATCATATCAAAATTTCTTTTGAAGAAGGTATCGATGAAAATCGTACAGTGACATTAGAATATACGGGTCCTGTATCAAAAAGTATTGTGGAGGCATATCATGATTAGTTTATGTATGGATAGTGCTTATAAAGCATTAGTGTTAGGTTTATATAAAGATGGAACATTGATTGATGGTGTATCTATTGAAGCGTTCAAGAAACAAAGTGAAACGATTTTTGTGGAATTAAATCAATTGTTTGAAAAAACAGGTTTAGACTACAAAGACGTAGATGAAGTAATCATTACAGATGGTCCGGGTTCTTATACAGGTATTCGTATTGCGATGACAATTGCGAAAGTATTTTGTACACAAATGCATAAAACATTAAAGTGTATTAGTACAATGCAGTTGTTTGCGGGCATGGATGAAAGTGCCAATGTTATTTTGGATGCACGTAGTAAAAGAGCGTATGTAGCACATTTAGAAAAGGGTGTTGTTGTTGGTGAAACACAAATTTTAGAAGTCGATCAATTGGAAGATTTCTTAAATGAACATCCTGGAACATTATATGGAGATGGTTATTTGGTGAATCAAGAAGCTGCAAGTTGTGATTTCTTGAAGAATTTTATGGAGGTAGCAAGTCGTACAATTGAAAATGTACATGCTTTAGTTCCTCAATATTTAAAAGAAAGTGATGCTTATAAAGCATGATTTTTAAAGAAATGAAAGACACGGATCTTGCTCGTGTTTTAGAACTTGAACAAGCTTGTTTTAAACAACCTTGGCTAGAAAAAGATTGTTTATATGAATTGAATGAGAATCCCTTTTCTCATGGTTGGATCTTAGAAGATGGAGATACCATTGTTGGCTACGCCTTTTTATGGGAAACATTTGAAATGGCGCAGCTAGCTCGTATTGGAGTCGATCCTGACTTAAGAAAAAGAGGATATGGTAAAGAATTGATGATGCATTTATTTGATCGAGCTCGAGAAGCAGCTTGTGAATATATGACATTAGAGGTTCGTGCTAGTAATGAGGCAGCCTTGAATTTATATCAAAAAATGGGCTTTATTCAAGTCAATGTATCTAAGAATTATTATCCGGATGGAGAAGATGCTATTGTGATGACATTGGCATTGTAGGAGGATTGTATGATTATTATCGGAATTGAAAGTAGTTGTGATGAAACAGCCGTTGCGGTTGTCAAAGATAAAAAGGAAGTACTATCGAGTGTAGTCGCAAGTCAAATTGATGTGCATACAGAATTTGGTGGGGTCGTACCCGAAGTTGCGAGTCGTATTCATGTAGAAAATATTTCGTATTGTATTGAAAAAGCATTGAAGGATGCCAATATCACTATGGAAGATGTGGATGCGGTTGCTGTTACGCAAGGTCCTGGCTTAATTGGATGTTTACACGTTGGTGTGCAAGCTGCCAAGACTTTGGCTTTTGCCTACCACAAACCATTAGTTCCTGTACATCATTTGGCAGGGCATATTTATGCCAATGAATTAGTGGTGGATATGAAATATCCTGTGTTGGCACTTGTTGTTTCTGGTGGAAATACAGAACTTGTTTATATGAAGGATGAAACAAGTTTTGAAATCTTAGGAGAAACACAGGATGATGCGATTGGAGAAGCCTTTGACAAAGTGGCTCGTGTGTTGGGTCTTGGATATCCTGGTGGTCCTAAAATTGATAAATTGGCAAAAGAAGGTAAGCCGGTATATGAACTGGCAAAACCGAAGACACAAGGTCGTTATGATTTTAGTTTTTCTGGATTGAAGAGTAGTGTTCTACAATTTACAAAGCGTATGGAAAGACAGGGCAAGACATTTGATATGGCAGATTTGGCTTGTTCATTCCAAGAATGTGCATTGGATGAAATTTTCTCTCGAGTAAGAGCTGTACTTGATGATCACAAAGATATTCGTCATTTCGTTGTAGGTGGTGGAGTAAGTGCTAACTTAAGACTTCGTGAAAAAGTAGAAGAATTAAGAAATGAATATCCAGAAGTTGAGTTTACAGTGCCTCCAATGTATTGTTGTACAGACAATGCAAGTATGATTGGTGTTGCAGGAACCATCGCTTATCTTTCTGGAAGAAGAGGAGATGCAAGTTTAACAGCCGATTCAAGTTTAGAAATTCAATAGGAGGTTTTATGCAAGAGTTACGTTTACTTCAAGAAAAAGATTTAGAAAGTATATATCCAATCTATGTATATTATGTAAAGACAAGTACAGCTATATTTGATGTTGTGCCAGATTCTTTTGATGTATTTAAAGAACATATGGTGGAAATTTCAAAGACAAATCCATTTTATGTCGCATTTAATAATGATGTTTTAATTGGTTATGGCTATGTGCACCCTGCTTTTTCTAAAGAGGCGTATAAGTATTGTATAGAACTTACTATTTATTTTAAAGAAGGAAAACATTATGGCTTGCCTTCAAAAATGCTAGATCAGCTTGAAGCGGATTGTAGAAAATTAAACATACGTTGGATCATTTCATGTATTACAGATTCGAATGAAGAAAGTATAGCTTTTCATAAAAAGCATGGCTTTACTATGTATGGGGCATTGCCTTCTTGTGGTATAAAATTTGATGCGTGGCATGGTGTGGTTTGGCTTTGTAAGAGACTGGATGAGGTTAAAAAGGTTTTTTTGTGTGCAAGTAATGCAACTATCTTGGGTAATGTTTCAATTGGTGAAGGTTCAAGTGTTTGGTATAACGCTGTGATTCGTAGTGAAGAAGAAACGATTGAAATTGGGCAGGAAACCAATATTCAAGATCAGTGTGTTTTGCATACGGATTGTGGTTATCCATTAAAAATTGGTAATCGTGTCACGATTGGTCATGGGGCTATTGTGCATGGTTGTACGATTGAGGATGAGGTGCTTATTGGTATGGGTGCTATTATCTTAAATGGAGCTCATATAGGAAAGCATAGTATCGTCGGTGCTGGTTGTGTTGTGCCTGAAAATATGGTGATTCCACAAAAGAGTGTTGTGGTTGGAGTACCGGCTAAAATCATTAAAAAGACTTCAGAATCTCAGGTTTCTGACATTCTTTCAAATGCAGATCATTATATAAAATTATCGAAAAAATTGGGTTAGTCATTTGGCTGATCCTTTTGTATATTGTAAAATCGTTGTAGTGAGGTTGACTATGGAAAACTTATTAAATTATGTACGTTTAAGAAGAGATATCGACTTTTCTGTTCGTCCCTTTAATGAGGTGGATATGTTAGTATGTGCCGATCTATCTTATGTGGATTGGGATGGTATTGTGGAAAAGGACGAGGTTTCTTTAGAGGTAGCATGTCGTAAATATCTTTCTTTATATAGTGAAGAGGAATTAAAAAGTAAGTATACATTTTCAATGAATCTTCCACATTTAATTGATGCGTTGCAAGATACGATTCGTTATGGAAATATAAAGTTAAAGAACTATAAAAAAGTCTATAGCGATGAAGATGTGATTCAATTTAGTGTGGTAACACTTGTGTTGCCAGATGGATCTTTCGTTATTTCTTTTAGTGGTACGGATGGTAGTATTACGGGATGGAAAGAAAATTTAATGATGACCTATAGCAAGGATCTTCCTTGTCAAATCCTGGCGAGGGATTATGTCAAAGAAACTATTGCGGATATTCCTGAAACGAGTTCTTTGTTTGGATTAAAAAAGAAAAAAGTCTATCCAAAGATGTATTTGACGGGGCATTCGAAGGGTGGAAATCTGGCGATGTATGCCTATTTAAAAAATCCAAAACTACAGGGATATATTGAAGGTGTGAAAAGTTTTGATGGGCCTGGCTTTGCGGATGGTTTTTGGCAAGGTGATGAGGATGTATCTAAGATTACAAACTATATTCCTAAGGATAGTATTGTGGGTCGTGTTTTAGATCATAGAGAACAAACAAAAGTCATGGATGCTCAAGGTTCTGGCCTAGTTCAGCATGATACGCTTATGTGGAGTGTGGATATAAAAGACTTTAATTATTGTGATGCACTCACAAAAGAGAGTGATGATTTATTGGAATATGCAAATAAGTTATTGATGGATCGTCCACTGGAAGAAAAAGAGCGTTATTGTCATTTGATTGGAGAACTATTTGATCGTATGGAAATTTATACGATTGCGGATTTAACTGAATTTTCATTTAAACAGGCATTGTCTGGAATTAAGGAGATTCGTCAATTGAATGCAGAAGAAATTAAGTTTATGTTTGAAGTTGTGAAATTTATTGCGGTGCAATCCGCTCCAATATTAGTGAAGGGAAGAAAGTGAAATGAGAAAAATAGGTTGGATTGGTGCTGGCATTATGGGTCAGCCAATGGTTATTCATTTATTGAATAAGGGTTATGAAGTGCATGTGTACGCAAGACATCCAGAAAGGGTAGAACAAGCTAAAAATGCAGGTGCCATTTTAGAAGAATCGATTGAGTCTTTGACATCCAATGTAGATGTGATTTGTACAATGGTCGGTTTTCCTAGTGATGTTAAAGAAGTATATGATGTGATTTTTAGTTGTATTGAAGCGGGTAAAACTTGTATTGATTTTACGACTTCAAGTCCAAAGTTAGCTAAAGAATTGTACACAAAAGGAAAAGAATTGGGTGTTCATGTATTGGATGCGCCAGTGACTGGTGGAGATACGGGAGCGAAAAATGGTACTCTAACTGTTTTGGTTGGTGCAGACAAAGAGGATTTTGAAACAAATAAAGAAATCTTTGAAGCGTTTGGAACACAAATTGAGTATTGTGGCAAGGCTTGTTGTGGTCAACATGTCAAGATGGCGAACCAAATCATGATTGCGAATACGTTACAAGGTATTTGTGAGGCCATGTCGTATTTGAATTGTAAAGATGTGGATGAATCTTTCGTGTATCGCTTCTTGCGTAATGGTGCTGCTGGATCTAAACAATTGGAATTCCAAGGTAAGAAGATGTTAGAGAATGATTATGCGCCTGGTTTTTATGTGAAGCATTTTGTGAAGGATTTAAAAATTGCAGTACAAGAGGCCAATTTTCCTTTGTATGGTGTAAATCGTGTCATCAAAGAATATGTGGATCTAATGGATCGTGGTATGAGTGATTTAGGCACGCAATGTTTGATTGAATATTTTAGAAAGCCACAAATTAAAGCAGTCATCTTTGATATGGATGGTTTGATGTTTAATACGGAAAAGATGTTTAAGGATGAGTTCAAAGAGAAGGCTAAAGAATTAGGCGTTTCTTGTCCAGACTATTTTCCGGAACCTTTAATTGGTTGTGATTCAAGAAAGGTTGCAGAGTTTGAAATGATGTATCCAGGTGTGACAAGAGTTATGGAAGAAATTCAGGAAGAGCGTGTGGATTATTTCTTTACATATTTTAAAGAGCCTGGTAGTGCCAATATGGTTGGATTACAGAATTTAATTGAGTATATTGAAGAGAATAAGATTCCTTATGCGGTGGCTTCAAGTTCACATCCGCAGGCTATTAAAAAGTTCTTGTCGCATGCAGGTTTTGTGTTAAGTCCCAATGTGATTGTATCTTCTAAAGAGGGATATAACTCAAAGCCGGCTCCAGATGTTTTCTTGGCAGCAGCTGAAAGATTAGATGTAAAGCCAGAAAACTGTTTAGTGTTAGAGGATAGTAAGCATGGAATTATGGCAGCAGCCAATGCGAAGATGCAATCCATTTTTATTCAAGATCAGATTGCGCCAGATGACGAAATGAAGGAGTATATCCAAGAATCTTGTAAGGATTTAAATGAAATAATTGATTATTTAAAGCGTTGTAAATAATTGGTTGCTACTTTATAATATTTTTGAGAAATTAATAGGAGGACGTAATGAAAAAAGAATTAGTCATTGTTCTTGATTTTGGAGGACAATATAATCAGTTGGTTGCACGTCGTGTTCGTGAGTGCAATGTATATTGTGAAATTTATTCATATAAAACAGATTTAAAAAAAATCAAAGCTATGAATCCAAAGGGAATTATCTTAACTGGAGGACCAAATAGTTGTTATGAGGCAGATTCACCTACATATTCAAAGGAATTATTTGAATTGGGTATCCCAGTTCTTGGTCTTTGCTATGGCGCACAATTGATGATGCATGTATTGGGTGGAAAAGTAGAAAAAGCGGATCACCGTGAATATGGTAAGACAGAGGTTCTTGTGGATAAGACTTCTTCTAAAATCTTTGAGGGGGTATCAGAAAAAACAATTTGCTGGATGTCACACTTTGACTATATTTCACAGGTAGCACCTGGTTTTGAAATTACGTCTCATACAGATAACTGTCCTTGTGCATCAAGTGAAAATGCAGAAAAAGGATTATATGCAATTCAGTTCCATCCAGAAGTATTACATACACAAGAAGGGTCAAAAATGTTATATAACTTCGTTCGTGGTGTTTGTGGATGCTGTGGTGATTGGAGAATGGATAACTTTGTTGAAGAACAAATTAAGGCTATTCGTGAAAAGGTTGGAGATGGAAAAGTTTTATGTGCCCTTAGTGGTGGAGTAGACTCTTCTGTTGCAGCTGTATTATTATCAAAAGCAATTGGTAACCAATTGACATGTGTATTTGTTGATCATGGTTTACTTCGTAAAAACGAAGGGGATGAAGTAGAGGCTGTATTTGGCCCAGAAGGTCCATATGAATTAAACTTCATTCGTGTAAATGCGCAACAAAGATATTATGAAAAGCTAAAGGGTGTTGAAGAACCAGAAGCAAAACGTAAGATCATTGGTGAAGAATTCATTCGTGTATTCGAAGAAGAGGCTAAGAAAATTGGAAAAGTTGATTTCTTAGTTCAAGGAACGATTTATCCAGATGTTGTTGAGAGTGGTTTAGGTGGAGAATCTGCTGTAATTAAATCTCACCATAACGTTGGTGGACTTCCTGATCATGTGGATTTCAAAGAAATCATTGAACCATTACGTGACTTGTTCAAGGATGAAGTTCGTAAAGCCGGTTTAGAATTAGGTATTCCTGAATACTTGGTATTCAGACAACCATTCCCAGGACCTGGTTTAGGAATTCGTATCATTGGTGAAGTAACTGAAGAAAAAGTAAAAATCGTCCAAGATGCAGATGCTATCTATCGTGAAGAAATCGCAAATGCTGGATTAGACCGTTCAATCGGTCAATACTTTGCAGCATTGACAAACATGCGTTCAGTAGGTGTTATGGGTGATGAAAGAACATATGATTATGCCATCGCTTTACGTGCTGTTAATACAATTGACTTTATGACTGCAGAATCAGCTCAGATTCCATATGAAGTATTAAATAAAGTTATGTCTCGTATTATCAATGAGGTTCGTGGGGTTAACCGTGTAATGTATGACCTTACTAGTAAGCCTCCTGGAACAATCGAGTTTGAATAATATATTAGAGCCAAGAAATGCCTATTTTACGGGCTTTCTTGGCTCTTTCTATGTCCGTTGACAATCAAATGACAATACTTTTTTAATATTATTGTAAATAATTTCTTCTTATTTAGCTGGGAATTGGCTCTTCCAGTCTAAATATTCTTTTTCTGTAATCTCTTCATTTCTGAATTTCTGGTACATATCAGCCCATGCCCCAATATGATCCAGCATATTTAAAGAATCGTGTCCTTTGTCTTTAAACATGAGTTGTGGTACGCCGGATTCATCCCGGTAGGCGTGCAGACCATATTGATCCTCTAAAGCAAATAATGCGTGCATGACACTAACATAAGTATCAAAGTTTGGATCAGACATGGCGTATGGACTGATCTTTAATGAGTTTGCTATTTTTTCCAATTGTTCTGATGATGGAAAACGATTCCCAAGTTCATAATTTCTAATTGCCGATTCGCTCAATCCGGACATGATTGCCAATTCTTTCTGTGTATATCCTTGATTGATCCGGAATTTTCTTATTTTCTCACCTACTGTCATAGGAAAACACTCCTTTGCTGATTGTTACTTAAAAGTATAGCATAAACAGTTCAAAAATGAAATATAAAAATAAACCGTTCATTTTTGAAATTATTCTATTGACAGTACGGGAATGAAATGTTATGATGCATATACACCGTTCGATAATGAACTGAAAAAGAAAGGAGGGATATAGATGGCTAGTAAATTATTTATATCAGCAAAAGAAGTAGCGAAAGAATTAGAAGTATCTGATTCCTATGCGTATCGTTTGATCCGTCAGTTAAATGCGGAATTGGAACAAAAAGGTTTCGTTGTTGTCAAAGGAAAAATCAGCCGTAAATATTTTGAAGAACGAGTTTACGGTATGAACGAAATGAAATAGCAGGAGGTGATGTTTTGACAGTAATCAAAAACCAAAAGTCAAATACTTACGAGGTAAGAACCTATTATAAGGACTGGACCGGCGTAAGAAAGCAGAAGACGAAAAGGGGATTTAAACGTAAATGTGATGCCCAGGAATGGGAAAGAGCGTTTAAATTAAAGGAGAATTTGAGTCTGGATATGTATTTTGAAGATTTTGTAGATCTTTATCTGAATGATATCAAATCCAGAATCAAATATAATACCTGGCTGACGAAAAAGCATATTGTAGAAAAAAAGATTCTCCCATATTTTTCGAAAAAGAAGTTGCAGGAAATAAAACCTTCCGATATTCGGCAATGGCAGAACACCATGATGAACTATCGGAATAAACAAGGAGAAGGCTATTCACAGGTCTATCTAAAGACCATCCATAATCAGCTGAGTGCAATTTTGAATCATGCAGTTAATTTCTATGATTTGAAAAGCAATGCTGCACGCAAGGCAGGATCTATGGGAAAAGAAAGAACAAAAGAGATGCTTTTCTGGACAAAAGAAGAGTATATGAAGTTCATTGAAGCGGTGGCGGATAAGCCAATCTCCTTTTATGCATTTGAAATCTTATATTGGTGTGGAGTGCGTATGGGAGAGTTGTTAGCACTGACACCGGCAGATTTCGATTTTCAGGCTTGTACTATCCGGATCAATAAGTCTTATCAAAGATTAGAGGGGAAGGATATTATTACGGATCCTAAGACTGTGAAGAGTAATCGCATAATCACCATGCCGGAATTTTTAAGCGAAGAATTAGAAGCGTATATAGGAATGCTGTATGGTTTAAATGAAAATGACAGGATATTCCAAATTTCAAAAAGCTATCTTCATCATGAAATGGATCGTGGTGTGAAGTTGTCAGGAGTGAAGAGAATACGAATCCATGATTTACGACATTCTCACGTGTCATTGTTGATTAATATGGGATATTCTGCGGTGGCAATTGGAGAAAGGGTAGGGCATGAAAGTGTGGAAATCACATATCGATATGCGCATTTATTCCCGACAATCCAAACAGAAATGGCGGAAAATCTAAATCAGGAAAGAGAGGAATATCTGGATGAGTGAAAAAAATAGGGATAACAAGAATCGGTGGCGTAATGTAACCATAGCGTTTCGAATGTCTCCGGAAGAAAATGAAGAGCTGAATTTAAGAGTAAAGCTTTGTGGATACCAGACGAGACAAGAATATATCATTGAAAGTGTTTTACATCAAAAAGTCACAGCAGTAGGAAATCCGTTGATGTTAGTACAGTTTAGAAAACAGCTTCGAGGGATTGAAGAGGAACTAAAAAGGTTAACTACATTAGAGGATGCCGATGAAGAGTTGTTTACACCTATTCGAACAATGTTGGAGATATTAAATGCATTTGCAGAAGAAAGAAACTATGAAAAAAGGAAAAAAGAAAAAGCCCAGAAATAATCTGAGCAAGTTCCCTGATCATCAGAATAACTGATATATCACCTTAACAACTTGAGTATATCACAAAATTGTTGTTGCAACAATTGTTAAATTCTGTTTGCCAGGGACTTGCCCGGTTGGGCAGGAGGTGGAAATGGAAGATAATTATAGAGAAGTAAAAAAGGCAGAACCATGCCTGAAATTGATCCACATGGATCAGGTTGAAGTGGAAGAAATCGAATGGCTCTTTTATCCCTTCATACCATATGGGAAGGTCACCATTATTCAGGGAGATCCTGGAGAGGGGAAGACTACTGTGGTGTTGCAGATCATAGCAAAATTAACAAAAGGAGAAGCAATATTAAGTGAGACAAGCGAAGGAAAATCTGAAGAGACAGGTGTAGAGCCAATCAATGTGATTTATCAAACAGCTGAAGATGGACTGGGCGATACGATCAAACCAAGATTGTTAGCGGCAGGGGCAGATTGTTCCAGAGTCTTGGTAATTGATGATCAGGATCAGCCATTAACAATGGTAGATGCAAGGCTGGAAGAAGCGATCATACAGACGAAAGCAAGACTTGTAGTATTAGATCCAATTCAAGGCTTTCTAGGGGCTGGTGTTGATATGCATAGGGCAAATGAGATTCGCCCATTGATGAAAAGAATCTCTGTATTAGCAGAAAAATATCAATGTGCCATTATTCTGATCGGTCATATGAATAAAAATAGTAATGGAAAATCATCCTATCGTGGATTGGGTTCTATTGACTTTCAAGCGGCAGCAAGAAGCGTGTTGATTGTTGGAAGAGTGAAAGATGAACCGGAAATCCGAGTGATCTGTCATGTAAAGAGTTCTCTTGCTCCGGAAGGAGATGCTATCGCCTTTCGATTAGACAAAGAAAAAGGATTTCATTGGATTGGAAAATATGACATCAGTGCAGAGGACTTATTGTCTGGTGATGGGCGAGGGCAAAAGATCCGAAGTGCGAAAGAATTTTTAAAAGAGATCTTAGCAAATGGATCAATGGAACAGGCAAAAATAGCGGAAGAAGCAGAAGAACGAGGAATTAAAAAGAAAACACTTTGGAATGCGAAGAAGGAATTACAGATTGATTCTGTGAAGATAGGGAATAAATGGTTCTGGATGTTACAAGAAGAGTAAAGGAAGATGGCAAGATTACCATATCTTAAAGAATAGGGAATCTTGCCACCTTGATTAAAAAGGAGTGAAGTGATGAAAAAAGTACAGATTGATTATGAACTGTTTCGAAAATTGATCTTTTATCATCTGGGTTCAGATGATCAGTATGAAGAAGATATTCGAAATGGCTTGGAAGAAAAATTGGATGCATTAGTCAGACATGAACTCTATACGAAGTATAAGACGGCTCCTTCTGAGGAAGAGCAGGAGAAAGCACGACAGGAATATTTAGATAAGCGTGGAGTGTCAGCCAGTTATCGGTGGTGATGTTTGTTTGGGGAATATAGAACAGGAGCGTGGCACGCACCTGTATGATACCAAACAAGGAGAATTGCTGTAGGGTGTAGCCGATACAGTGCTGGCTGATTTGAAAGCTCCCGGCAGGGCGCAAGGGTACTTTTGATGGACGTTAGGCTGTCGAAAGTGCTTTTGCGTTACTTTTGACAAAAGTAACAAAACATGATCGCCATATCTGGCGTTTTAAAATGAAGGAAAGGAGATTTATTGAAGAGGACGATTAGTTTTATGACAGGGAAAGGCTCCCTGAACCATAACAGTAGAAAATTTCATGCAAAGAATACGGATCCGAACAGAACCCATTGGAATGTTGAATATTGTAATGAAGATATCAAAGACGTATATCATGAATTATTTGACGAAGCCTTGAAACGTTACAACGATAAACAGACTCGAAAAGATCGTAAGATAGATGATTACTATGAAAAGATACGTTCCGGGAAACAAGAAAAATTATTTCATGAGGTTATCCTTCAGATCGGTGATAAAGACAATATGGGATCAGAAACGATGGAGGGACAACTTGCTGCAAAGATATTAGATGAATACATGAAAGGATTTCAGGAACGAAATCCTACGTTGAGAGTATTTGCTGCTCATCTGCATTTAGACGAAGCAACGCCACATCTACATATTGATTTTATTCCCTATGTTGCAGGAAGTAAGCGAGGACTTGATACAAGAGTATCTTTAAAACAAGCCTTATCGTCATTAGGATTTAAAGGTGGATCGAGAAGTGAGACAGAGTTAAATCAATGGGTGCAATCGGAAAAGGAAAAACTAGCCATGGTCATGAGAGAAAATGAGATAGAATGGGATCAGAAAGGAACTCATGAACCACATCTTTCTGTATTGGATTACAAGAAAAAGTGATGTTAGCATATAAATAGGACTAGTCAAAAAGAGAAAATTTACACCAGTGGTA
>NZ_JAHQVB010000173.1 GCF_019052655.1 Holdemanella porci | reverse complement strand
GATGTCCGACCGTTGGGCCGAGTAGCAAAACCTCGACTGGGGAGGTAATAGGGATGCCCTGCTGATAACGCGTCAGCAGGGCAAAACCACAATCCGAATCAGTTAAAGCCGACGATGCGTTCGGCGATGAGATAGCCGTTGCGCACGATCCAGCGGCCGGTTTTGCCGGGCAGATTGAGCGCGCGGGACATCAGCTGCGAGCGCACATCCTTGCCGATGGCCGGCGAATAGGCGTCAATCGCATCCCACAGCTCGGTTTTCTTAACGTAGTTGGCCGGATCGCGCGAGAGAATCAGGAACGTCGAGGTAACGCACGATTCGATCGCCAGGAAGTGAATCATGTACCGGTACAGCCCCTCCGGCACCGTACCGCGTTCGGGCGTGGCCTCGGTCATCAGCCGATTGACGAGCCGCAACTGGTCCACACGCTTAATCATCACGTCGGTCTGCACGCTCTGACCCTCGCGCCCGATGAAGTAGTGGTAGAACGGCACATCGAGGTATTTTTTTTTTTTT
>NZ_JAHQVB010000172.1 GCF_019052655.1 Holdemanella porci | reverse complement strand
CATTAGAATTTAAAATTTATCTATTTTATGAGTCCTTTTTCTTGACGTAGTACCAACTTTGTAATTGGGTCATACTGATTTAACTCGCTATTTTCATTAATTAAATTCTCTTTATAATCTATCATCATTTTTTCTCCTGATCTTTATAATTCGTTACATAGTATTCTGTATAAATTTTAATTGCATTAAACGGAATGTATAATTCTAAAGCGAATGAACTTTGAATTGCCAATATATTCTCTCTAATCATTCGTATCTTTTTAGTATCGTTTAATTCGTTATTATCAAGAACTGACAGTAACGAACTTAAGAAATATTCCTCATCAGTATCTAAAACATATACTCTGCTTGGGTTCCTATCTATGAACTCATATTCAAGCAGTTCCTTTTCAACTCTGGGCAAAGATTTAATTTCTCTTATTACATTATCTTGTTTAACAATATTCATTATCTTTCCTTTGTTCTTTTATATCTTTTGTAGTTTGTAGAGTCTTTATTTTTATGGCTATGTCACAACAAACAGTTGATAAATAGCCATTTTTATAGGGGAGTATCAGA
>NZ_JAHQVB010000171.1 GCF_019052655.1 Holdemanella porci | reverse complement strand
TATCAATCAATGCGTTTAAATCAAGAAGAACATCGAATTCGTTATCGTATTCTGTGTGATTGAATTGAATATATTCTTCCTTAAGGTCACGAAGGCCTTCGAAGTTTGGGTCTAGCTGAAGAAATAATTTTTCTATTGTATAAGTATCAACATTCATGCCAAGCATTTTATGATAGTGTCGATTGTATGAGTAATTGATTTCATCTCGATTTTTAAGCATTACCCAGCGATAGTTTTGGAGCAGAATGACCTCTTTAGATTTTTTAATAGTCTTATTGTCACGATTGGTGTCGTGATTTTTTTCTTCAAGAGCTTTTTTGTCACGATCCTGATATTTCTTCATGACTTTATTGATGTACCCATTGAGGTAAGAAATAATGGTTTTTACAGCGTGAAACGAGTCCAATACTGTACAGGAATTAGGAAAATACTTTTCTGGCATGGTCAAATAAGTCTGGTATGCATCACAAATTACAACTTTTACTTTAAGACGCTCCTCTAATTGAATATAACGGATGGGCAAGCCCATCCAATACGGAGAAATAAGTCCAGTTGATG
>NZ_JAHQVB010000037.1 GCF_019052655.1 Holdemanella porci | reverse complement strand
CATGGAAAGACACAAAATTTTATGAATTAGGCTTGATTTTTATTATCTAATTTTTGTAGTTCATAAACTTGGATATTTATATACCGAATTAAAAGAATATGAAAAAGCAAATTATTATATTAATTGGATAAATGAATTCGCCTCAAAACAAGATAGTAAAATATCAAATCTTTTAAAGAAGATATCAAATTCATTGACTATTAAGTTAAAAGAGCCTAATTATTTATGTAATAAAAAATACCAAGAAGATATTGAGTTTATTTTTCAAAATAGCCAAAATATATTTTCATATGGATTTCAGAAATTTTATCTAGCTGATCTAGAGGAAGTATATTTAATTCAAAGAAGATATAAGGAGCTTTATTATATATATAAAAACAGATAAAAGTCATGTGCATCAATCATTACCAAAGCTTTAATTTTTTTATAATTTTGGTAATGATTTTTATGTTTCTGAATTCATGAAAATTCCATGGTGGCATAGTCAACACGGAATATTCAGGTAGCAGGTAGATACCTGGGATGAATTTAAATACGATTTAAAATAAATGACACTTATTCTTCTTAAAAGATACTATTTATATATTCTTCTACATCCATAGATACAATCTTTTTGTTTTCAAACAGTAAGACTTTATCGTATAAAGAAACTGTTTCTTTTGTTACTTTATGTTCAATAGATAGTACTGTAAGATCTGGATTGGATAAAATGAATTGATGTATTCGATCTGAATTTGCTTTATCGATTGCAGAAAAAGCTTCATCCAAGAAAAGCCATTTTTTATTTCTATATATCGCTCTTGCCAAACAAATACGTTGCTTCTCTCCACCGCTTAAATTCAAATGTTCAAAATCAAGATTGTCTCTTTCCTTATCAAATATTGATTCTAAATTAAATATAGTTACTAAATCTTTCAAGGAATATTTACTCATTTTCCTTCCTAAAGTAATATTTTGTTCAAAGGAAAACGGTAATAAGTCATTTTTTTGATTCACATAAGAAAACTTTTCGGCATATGTGCTAAATTGAACATCCTTCAAATCCTTATCGTTCACATAAATGCCATCTGCTTTCTTCTGCTTTGTTAAAATGTCTAAAAACGTACTCTTACCATCTCCACTTTTTCCAATGACTAAATACTTTTTTCCCTGATTTATTACCAAATTATTTAAATCCAATATTAGACGAGCACCATAAGAATAACTTAAATGCTTAATCTTAATGTCATGAATTTGTTCATCAAAAACAATTGGTTTATTTTCTTCATAGCACATTGAATTATCCAACAGTTTTTGTAGAACTGGCTTAGAAGATTGAATCATGTTTCGAAGATTTGCATAATTAACGATTGGCATGATCACCATATTACTAGCTTGTGCAATTCCTAATAATTGTCCAACTGTTAATCGATTATAATGTATTAATACAATGCCAAAGAGCAATGTCAAAAAAAACATGGCTTGAGAAATAAAAGAATTTATAGAAGTAAGTATTTTTATAAATCCATTATTTTTTAGAGTACTTTGTTCTAAATTCTTATTCTCAATGTCCAGATTGTCACAAAATACTTTTTCCAAATTTAAAACCTTTATATCATTAAAACAGCGACACAGATTTTTAATAGAACAAAGCCATTGCTTCATTGAAGCCAAATAATTCATTTGATTCTTCTTTAAACAATTCTTAAAAATACTATTTATAAAAATCGTTATAAAAGCACAAAGGAGCAGAAACATTAATATTTCTACACTTAGATTTGCGATATATAGACTTCCCAATATCAATGAAATGGTTAATGAGAACACATTTAATTTTGAAGAAACATAATTATCAATTACCACATTCACTTCATTATTAAATTCATTCAATATTTCACTGCTATCCTTTTTTTGAAATGATTCTATATTCCTGGAAGCATACGATTGATACAAATTTTTATTTAAACTATAACTTATTTTATTCTTCAACACCTCCACTACATATTGTTGCAAAGAGGAAACAATTAAATAGACACCTAAAAATACCAATACGATCACTATAAGGCTTGAAATTGAATCTAGAAGATGATCATCAAATATATAGCTCATTAAGATTGATTTCAATAGATCCACTACTGAATATGAAACAATGAGAATAAGCGAAATAAAATATAATACTTTATGATTCTGAACAAGTTTAAACATAAATACCCCCTTTTCCTTAGGGTTATTATTTTTCAAGACAAAAGAAAAGACAAGAAACAGTCATTGAGAAATAAATGGGTTTCTTGTCTTTATTAAGTTCAATTTATCGTGTGATCTTGCACAAAACTAATATTAAATAAAATTATTTGCGACACAAATCTCTTTATATTTATGCAAATATTCACAATTTTTTATGAATAAAAATTTAAATAAAGAAGAATCATTTTTTAATTCTTTTAATCGATTCCGATAGTCTACATTCAATTGATAATCCTCATTTAGCATCATAGAGAAAACATCAATATACTTAGAATCATCCAATTCTTTGATTAATCTTTTTGCGTCGTGTATATTCTCTTTTAGAATTGCATATACAAATAAAGCCTCTTTATATTTGACTGCAAAGTTGACCGCAAAAAAGTCATCCGTACATGATTTTAATCCTTTCTTTAAATATTGATTACCCTTTTCCATACAATCCTTATGCTGTATCATAGTTGCTCCTAGATTAAAAAAAGCCAACATTTTATATTGTGAGTCATACTGAGCCGCACTTGTATAATATTTTTCAGCCTGATTTAAATCTATATCAAGACAAAGCCATCCTAATGAGCAAAGAATTTCCGCAATCAATTTTTTATTTCCTAATTCAATCGCATAATTTAAACATGTTTTATACAGATCGTATGCCGCAAAAGTATTTTTTTGATACGCATATAGATTGGCTTTGGCCTTCAACCTTCGTATAAATATCCATTCCTCATTATCAGATAGTTCCATATTTCCAGAAGATAATCTAAACAAATTAAAATATTCTCTTTGCGAATCATCCATGTATGAATAATACGCTTCCACTTCAGCAAGTGATATATTGATTTGAGAATTCATTTCGGAAGCATACAGTAAAAACAATTGATATTGAATAAATAAGCAGGATGACAGAACCTCATCTTTATATTCCAACAATTCATCCATTACCTTAAATATTTTTGAATCCGATGACATATAGTATTTAAAGAAAAGATCCAACATCTGTTTAATTTTTTCTTCTTTAATTGTATCCATCGTAGAAATCCCTAATTTTTTAAACAACAAATTGTATATATCATCATTTGCGACCAAGATATTATTTTCAATTTTAGAAAGGTATGAAGGAGAACAAACCCCATGTGATAAAGCTTCTAATGATATGTCTAACTCTTTTCGTTGTTTCTTAATCAATAATCCTCTGTAATCATTCATGCACTGCCCACCTACTAATTCCAAAAAGTAATTCATTATTTGTTCCTAATTATATCACGAATTGAACCTCATCACTGAATGTTGAAAGAGGTTCTAAATACGTCCCTTGTTTTTTAGGCTATAGAAGTACTCTTTATTTTTCATAAGTTCTTCAAATGATCCCTGTTCAACAATCCGTCCTTGTTTAAATACAAGGATACAATCAAACTTCTTAAGTGTTTCGTCAAAATATTTATGTGTTACATATAATACAGTTTCTTCTTTTAAATCCAATATTCGATTTTCAATTTCGATGGCCGTCTGTGCATCTAGACTTGCTGTTATTTCATCACACAAAAGTACCTCTTTTAAATGTGCGATTGTACGAGCAATTCCTATTCGTTGAATTTGCCCACCAGAAAGATTACTTCCATCCTCACCAATATTCTGGTCTAATTTAAATTCTGGTAAATCTACAAAATCCAAACAATTTAACAGTATTTCTTCTGTTTGTACAAGCTCCATATTCAAGTTATTTCGGATCGTGTCATCAAATATATGACTTTCCTGGTGAATCATAGAAACATTCTTAGAATACAAAACACTCACATTTCCTTTTTGAACTGGATAATATCCTAAAATCAATTTTAAAATTGTAGATTTTCCGGACCCACTCGGACCAACAATCGCATACTTTTTCCCCTTTTCAAATTTGAAAGATAAATCATCAATAATCATCTTACTTTCAGTATAGCCAAAAGATACATGTTCCAAATAGATATTTCCATCATAGTTCGATACAAACTTATTTGCCTGTCCATGAGAATCGATAATATTCAGTAATTTCGAATTCACGTCCGACACCGACTTAAATCCAGCAAGATTGCTTGAAATATCATTTAAATTCGAAATAAAATTATTAGAAACATTTACAATTGGCATCATATATATCATATCTAAATGTCCATATAATATCATCAATCCAATCAGCAACATGAAAATCAATTGAAAAGTGGCCGCAATACAATTAGCCCAGTTTCCCGTCAAAGATATTGCCATATTTACATTTCTTTGTTTATATTCCATGTTTTCAATCCATTCTTTTCCTTTGTCCACGAACTGTTTTAGAACGCCCAAATCCAATATAATATCGAAATTTTGAAATATCTCCTTTAATTTTGAATTATATATACCTGAATAAGAAGACAATTGGTTCGAATACTTTTTCAATCTTTTTTCCATCATCTTCGGTACCAAAAGTGTTGCTACTGCAATCAAAACCACCATGAGTCCTACAAATACATGGATGCGAAGAATGTATATTAAAATAATAACAGACACAATGATATCAACAATCATACTTAATATTGGATAAAAGTAATATTCATCTACCATTTTTATATCATTAGTAAATAGAGATAACTGATTTCCAATCTTCTCTTTTTTAAACGTAGAATACGATTGATTCATCAAACTAGAATAGAGATCTTCACCCAAATCTGTTTTTAATTTTTTCCTATAAGTTGACTTCATTATTGAATTAATAGAAGTCGTCATCAATGTATACACAAGAAATAAAACACTTGCAAAAAGGCATGTACCTGCTTTTTCAAAATGATTATTAAATGCAACATCCGATATTAATTGGATTACATACGCCAAAAATAAAGGTACGACACCCGCAAATAAACTAGTACACAGTGTCCCTATAAAATATTTTTTATTTCTCAATATATATCGGAACATTCTCTTCCATCCCCTACTTAGTTTAATAGTATATACCTATCACATCCCGTTATCTTTCTTTTTTAACATTTTATTTCAACAATTGATTCTTCTACGCAAATATAAAAAATGTTAAAATTAAGTAAATTATGAAGTGAGGAATACTATGCATTATTTAAAGATCAATGATTCCGATAAGAAGAAAATTGGATATCTAATCCATGTATATCGAACTCAACAATTTAAACATCTATCACAAAATTCTTTTTTGTTAAATGAGTATAATGAGCCAATATGCACTCGACAAACACTTAGTAAAATAGAACAGGGTGTTATTATTAAAAACGATTCTATTTATGAAGAATTACTAAAAAAGGTGAATCTAAAATTTAATACGGATTATTGTATTGAAGAATTCCTGCCAACTTCCATTTTTTCTGATTTATTAAATGCTTGCGATTATTATAATTTAGAAAAGCTTATATCCATCTCTGAATCCTATGTAAAACAATTAAATCCATTCAAAGAATACATTTTCTTTCATGAATACTACGAGTGTTTCAAATGGATCTACACCTATTATTCCTCATTTGAACTTCCGACTCTTCAAAGCACTGAATATATTATTTCCCTAAAAAACATTATCAATTCTAACCTCTATGAAGTCATGATGGATCTAGTTTTTAAGAAACGAACAATTAGTGGTATTTATGATTTTTCCTACTTTGATTTTAAAAATTCAAACAGCATGATTAATCGTGGAAACCATATGATGATTTTATATAATCAATCCAAATTGTCTGAAATGCTTGATTATTGTCAAGATTTAGAAGAGGAATATTCCATTAAAAACAATTACATTCGTCTTCTCGACATTTATTCTCTAAAAGGATTTGCCTTTTCAAATACAGAAAAAGAAAAATTTGAAAAATTAGTTTCTCAAATAAATCATACAGTAGAAGCACACAATTCAAACATACCTAAAATTAAAACATCTCAACTTCTAAAAAATATCGGTCTACAAGCCTTTAGAATTGATATGTACGATATAGCCATAAATTATTTTGAACAATATATAGCTATGGATTCACCTTATGCGAATATTGTAGGTATCGATTTATGCATTTCTTATCAAAAGACAAATAAAATCAATCAACTTAAATCCTTTATACAATCCAAAGAAGTATACAAAGGTGATAGCCAATACGAAAATCTTTTGAACTACTTCATTTTGAAATATAAATATCAAACCGACAATGATGAACTATCCTATTTTATAGTGAATAAAGTACCCATTATAATCGATAATACTATGGGGAAATATAAACAATTCTTTTATGAAGAACTAAGTATGCTTGTCGAACAAACCAAGCGTTATAAAGACTTGAAAACATATTTAGATTCAACCAGTGATATGTTGCCAATTTGAAAAAGCGGAAATCGAACGAGTAATTATTTATCAAACTAATAATAATATTAGATATAAAATACACATTCAATTTCTCATCGGGAACATGCTCTCTATATTATTGGTATCATTTTGGTAGCAAAATAGCCTATAACCGAATAAAAAGTGCCTTATATAAGGAACTTTTTATTCATTTTATCTCTACTCAAACTCAATTTTGTGTACTTTTAAATCCATGCAACATATACATTATATGGTCATTTACACAATTACTTCCTGTATTATTTTATATTCCAAATCATTTATGTATATTATGTACTCATTTTGGAGTCACTGTGAGTACACATTGAGTACAAACCATTTCATTCTAACAATACATACAATTAAAATATTGTTTCACTCAATTTCTAACATTTGACTCATCAATTGTTTTATTATTTCTAAATTTGTAGAAAACTCAATATGACTCGCATATTTATATTTGCGACAATAATTCTTCCATAAATTCTGCAATGTTGAATCTTCACTTATTGAGCATAATATTTCTTCATAATGCTCTAATACAGAAAGTGTCTCTCTTTTTCTACATGTTTTATCAAATGCCAATGATAAATCATTATAGTTTATTGAATCGTTATAACGATCAAATAAAGTCGTTACATCATAAAAATCACGCATACGTGTATTCAACAATCCTCTAGAAAGAATTGTTTGAATTTTTTCTGCAAGTATTGTCTCTAAATTATATGACCACAGTTGTATTGATTTGTCTTCTAACAACAACGGATATTCATATCTTACTTCTCTAGGTGTAATCACATCACCTGTTGATATATCTATTTTGATTGGTACTATTAAATTTTCTAATTTTGCATCCATATGAATTCTTATTCCTGGATACTCCATATTGTCCATGATATCAGATACATCATTTAAGATAAATTCAATGTGATCATCAAGAGAAATATCTTTAATTTCATTTACAATCCTTGTGGTTTCTTCTTTGGTTAAATCAAAATTACGTATTGTTGTATCAATATCCATAGTCGATCGCATCGATATACCAATCATAGAAGTAACCAAGATTCCACCCTTAACAATGAAATCGTCTTTATATTTAGAATACGTTATTCTTTCAAGAAAACGCTCCATCATATAAATACGTAACAAAGTTATAGGATCCGATCCATTTTGTTTGGCAACATTTTTAATTCTACCTTTTATTTGTGCTGGAGTTAGATACATTACAATAAAACCTCCATATATTGTCTAATTATCTTTTCAATTCGAAATGCTTTTGCATACACCATTAAACGATTAAGATCCTTATCACTTCTTTGTAAATAAGTTTTAATCGCCATATTAAAATCCTGAATTTCGAAATTACGTCTACTTCTCACTAAATCACAGATTGTTCTTTCCAAATCATACATTGGGATTTCATGACCAAATTGATTTGTGATTGTAGTCTTTCCTAAATCTAAAAGTTCCTTTTTCACTGTATAAACCTTATAACCAGAGTTTGTTAAAGCAGAAGGATTATATCCACTATAAATTGTAATACAATGCACAAAAGGTTCTCGATCAACCAGACCATAATAATATAAGGCATCATCATGAGAAATAACTCCTTTTGGACAACGCTGTGACAAAACATAAGCTTCATCTTCCAACACATCTTTTGAAATATAAATACCTGGGCCAACTTTTTCCATACAATTCCTTTTTATAAAATTATAAATAGACTGTCTCGATACATTCACATTCTTTAATTCTTTAACATTCAAAACCTCAATTTTTTTAGAATCCATTACTCCTTCCATACTCTCACCACCTTTTACATTCTTGCTAATATTATACTTTATATTAGTAAGAATGTAAATTGACTTCAATTTATTTAATTATTCATATTCAATAATTTATGTGTTCATTTTGTACTCACGGCCAAAAACAGTATACAAAAAAGCCCTTATATAAAGGACTTTTGATGTTTATTGAATTATTCGAACTCGGAAAAGAAAGTTGTAACATAAACATTATTGTTTACTATATATACGCAAATTACACTATTTATATACAATTAACATGTATTATATATCTTAACTATTTCTATTGGTATCATTTTGGTAGCAGCTAGATACCTACAAGCAAATCTAAATATGGTTTAAATTATTTCACATGTATTCTCTTTTAAAAGCTACTATTTAAGTACTCTTCCACTTCCATTATTTTGAGATTAATATGTCAAAGTAACTTCCCAATAACCATTTTTCGGCGATCCATGTCGTATAAGAATACCAAGCTCTTTTAATTTCTTAATATTACTTTCTATATTTCGACTGGCAATACCTATTCTATCAGCCAGTTTAATAGCCGATAATTGATTATCTTCCAAAAGCAGTTTAATAATCTTTTTCTGCGTATCGTTAAGTTCTATTTGTTGTTCTATTCCCGATACTTCTCCGATGCTTCTCCGATGTTTCTCCGATGCTTCTCCGATGTCTCTGCTTTCTTCCATCATCGGAAATAAATTACGGAATAATTCTACACGAAACATATTATCGAACTCCTGAAATCTAGGTTTCGGAAGTCCATACTCTTCAGCAGCGTTCAAAATTCTTTTTATTCCACTTCCCCATGCCTCAACAAGTCCCATTTGGCTAAATATATTGGCAATGCCTTTATTACGAATTTTCGAATGACCATTCATGACTTCCTCATAAGTCAATCCGTTATATAAGCCTCCCGGCGATGTCACTTCCAACCTGTCATCATAAATTGCAACCTGAATACAAGATTCATCCAACAGGTTACGATGACAATGGGCATTAATGATCATTTCTCTGATTGCTTCCGGTGGTAGCTCATATCTCTCTTTTCGCACCAATCCGTCGATTGTTGCTCCGAGTCGAATGTTTCTCAATACAAAATCTACAGCTTCTTCGATTTGTGTATAAATCGGTCCTTTAAGTTCTCTCTTATCCAAGAATACCGCACGATCTGTTCCTTTGAACACCGCACATTGCGTTTTTGAAAACGAAAAATAATCTGATGTCAACAATGCATAAGCATTTGTTGCCAGAAGTTGTCCCTCACTCTGCTTTAAGATTTTCCAATTTATAAGTTGTTCTTTATTTACAGAATGATTCGGCATTCCTGCTTTTTTTCGGAACCTTTCAATATCCTGACAAAGCTTCTCCGTAGCATCTTTTGAAACAGGATAACCTACACAGGTAAGTTCATCCCATGAGATTCTAGCACCTTCCATTTCCAGCTCTTTTATCTTCTCCGGAAATGCCAGTCTTGATGTACCTGCCACACGTATATAAGTACCATTGTCTTTTCCCTTTGATTTCAGATAATACGGTCTGTTTTTCCCCGCTTCTACAGATACAACAACAACTGTTTTGCCATCTACTGTCTGTGGCTCAATATCAGGAATAATCTGAGGCACACAGGAATCAGAAACTGCATTAGCAATTCCATCCATCAATTGAAACAACACATCATTTTCAACACCAACAATTTGATGTGTTTTATCATCCACTCCAACAATCAGCTTACCACCTTGTGTATTGGCAAAAGCTACGATTGTCTTCATGTATTTTTCACTTTTATCTGGTAAAGTAACTTTATATTCAATATTTTTCGATTCTCCCGAAAATATAGTGTCTTTTGCCATTATTTCACTCCTAATCTATACTCACACCATTGGTGCGAATAATTCTATTTCCAGAGTAAATATCTCTGTATCATCAATACCATTATACGTTCCAGCCTCCTTTCCTAGCAAGTAAGAAAACAAAACGTTTGCATTTTCTCCAATAAAAAATTATTCACTTTAAAAAAAGAAATTGACTTAAGAGAAAAGCATTCTCTATATATACCTGATCATGCTTTAAACAATGCAAGAAACATGACTCGATGGAAATACAAAGATGTAGACGGGCATTTAAACAAGAGAAAATTCAATGCATATAAAAACACGTGGGATTCAGATTGGATTACATACGATAAACAAAAATAACAATAAATAAAAGCAGATCAACTGTGCCTAATAGTACATGTAAATCTGCTTTTTTATTCTAATTTCGGTGTTTTTTTGCTTATACAGTCATATGAGCTGTCGGTCCCGATAATTCATTCAATAAATTGTGTACTCATTTTGGAGTCACTGTGAGTACATATTGAGTACAAGAGGGCATCACCAAACACCAGGTTCTCTTACAATTTCTGATTTATGTACCTTAATACTGCCTACTACCTGCAATCTTCTCAATATAAAGAGAGCATTTAAGAAACCTATTTCTATTTTGTTGTTTACTTTCATGTTGATTAACACTTATGTACGTACTTGTAAACCTCAAAAATTATACCAAAGCGTAATCAGAGGTGTACATTATTAAATGATCACTTATCCGCGTCTAATATTGTAAATCTTTTCAATAAAATTTGACACTTATTTATAAAAGCAAAATCTAACAAAATCTTGTTTTTTTACATCCATTCTATGTCATTGCCATAATCTATCGGCCATCCCAGATAATCTATAAATTCTGGTGCATATTTTTTTATTCTACAAAGTATATTAATACATTCATTAATTTTATTTCTGGCACAAAAATGTTTGCATTGTTTGGATGGATTAATTTTATTAATCTCGCTATTTCTTATTTTGACCATATTTTCCCAACTAGTAGGAATTTCTGTGCCGTCAGTCAATCCTCTAAAATATGAACAAGGATAAATGCCACTGGGTGTTAATACAGTTCTATAATAACATGCTTCACATATTGTGTACTTTTTTTCTTGATTCATTTGGGAATAGTTGATTGATGAAGGATAAATAATAGAAAATGTATCATCACACAATTCATTTTTAATTTTATTAATTTGTTTTTTTTATTTCTTCTTTTATTTTATCATCAATCTGAGTAATTTCTTTATCTTTAAAATTAAGTTCAGGCTTTACCTCTATATATTTTACATTTAATTCTTTTACATATTTTGCACAATTATATATTTCTTTATAATTGTTTGGAAGAATTAAAAAGCTAATTCCAACAGTTTTATATTTAGCAATTTTCTTTACAGAATCCGTTATAGATTTAAATACATTTAAACCACATCCATGAACGACTGAATGTGTATGTGCGTTTGAAGAATCCAAACTAATTCTAATCCAATCAAAAGGTGCATTTATAATATCATCACAATATTTATGTAAGTTACTCCCATTTGATATTAATGCTATTCTGTACTGAAGTAATGATAGTAACTTGATCAAATCTTTAAAATGAGTATATGTAGTAGGTTCTCCTCCACCTGTTAACTCAACACAACTACATCCTTGCATTTTCAAATCAACTAATAGTTGTTTTAAAATTCCCCAATCTATTTCAAGATTATCTTTATTTACTGTTTCTTGGTCAACACAATGGTTACAACGAAAATTGCATTTTTTAGAAACATCTAAAGTTAATATAGGACTAACTTGAGATTCAAAATTTCCTTCCACAATTTTCTTGGTAAATTCCCAATTTGTTTTTGAAAACATTTTTTGTTCATGATTTAGTCTATCATCCATATTCATCACCTACTTTCTAAGAACCTGAACCATTATATCTTTTCAGTCCTCTTCGCCATAAAAAGGCTCCTATCACACCATAAATCATGTCGACTAAAGCAATCATAATGACATACACCCAATGCACATTCACTTTATTTAACAGAATTAAAGATGGATAATAATTTACCAAACCATACGGTAATAGTACCGTAACAATAAACTTAAATGCTTTATTAAATATACTTATTGGATAGTGTTGTACACTTTCCTGTATTTCATTTGTACTATATAAAATAGATTTTGATTTCATGGTCCAAAAAGATATACAGCTCACTGAAAAAAGAATTGCGGTAAATACATACACTCCATTTATAATTGAGAGTATAAATCCAAGCATAAAACCAACTGTAATTTGGATATGTAACATTTTTGCCGCAAATAAAGCTCCAATCATTCCCGTTGTGAAATCACATAAATCTGTAATACTAATTTTTTCAGATGCTAATTGTAAAAGAGGGCTCACCGGTCTTAATAGGAATCGGTCAAATGTTCCATTCACAATATGATTCTCTAAATCACTAATATGTCTAAAAAAAGTATTATGAAATCCTAAACAAGATAAGAATAAACAATAATTAAAAACTATCTGCCAAAAAGTCCATTCATTTAGTGTATGAAAGTTTTTCAACATGACCCAGATCAAGAGAATAGAAGAACCGTTGATCATGATAAGTCCGAAGAATCCTGCAATAAAACTTGAACGATATTCAGCAAATCGTTTTAAGCCTGCTTTTATTAGATCAAAATATAGTTGAATACTTTCCATACCCTAACCTCCTTGTACAACGATTTTCTTCGATACGCATTTCCACATAAAGCGTCCAATCAAAGATAATATAAAAATCCAAATCACTTGAAAACAAACGGTTTGACAGAGATTGCCATTTCGAATAAAAAGAAGCAATGGCTCGTAAAATACATATTTAAAAGGTAACCAGTTTATTATTCCCAAAAGAAAATCCGGATAAAACCATAAAGGAACCACTTGTCCTGAACAAAATGCAATCAGAGCATGAAAAATATAGAGATATCCTTCTAGATCAAGACTTAAAAAACAAATTAAAGATAAAATATAATTCATTGAGAACAACAATAAAAAGCCAAGCACGAAAGTAATTAAAGCTCCAATTATATTCACATTTAGCTCTAGTTTAAAAAAACAAGTTGATATTAAAAAGGAAGGAATTGTGAAAATGCAAAGATTAACCACCGTTGAAGAAAGAGTTCTCAAAAACAATTGTGTTTTTAATTCCATTGGCTTGAGTAAATCACATATAATTCTTCCATTTTTTATATTTTCTTCCACATAAATATGTGGACCATCCCACCAAGTAAATGCCTGTGATAAAGAAATTGAAAATATACTATAAAGCAGCATTTGATTTAGATCAATATTTCCAAACAAAGAAGCATTCTGCTTATATAATGTCATCCATAACATTGCATAGGCATAGATTCGTATAAACACATTGACTAATGTCATGCAAAAAGCAGATTTATAAGCTGTTAAAGATGAATATTGTTGTTTTAAATAAGCACATAAAACACGATACATATTAACATACCTCTTTAATTACATCTTCTATTTCTAGGTCCTTGATTGAAAAGTCTGCAACCTCTGTATTTTTTAATAAGCAACTCACAATATCTGTAACCGAATAAAGTTTGTAATTGTATTGAATCAGCATAGTTTTATCATCTAAATTTTGTATACGAAGATCTTGAAAATCTTTTAAAAACTTTAGTTCATCAATAGAATACGTCTTATTAAATACAACTTTTAAATTCCGATATCGTATATATTTTTCTTTTACACTCTCTAAATCCCCATCATATAACATTCGCCCATGATTGATTAAAATTACTCGATTACATAATTTTTCCACATCCTGCATATCATGTGTTGTCAAAAATACAGTTACCTTCTTTGTTCTATTTAACTCCAAAATAAATTCTCTTAACCTATCCTTTGTTGCCACATCCAAACCAATAGTTGGTTCATCTAAAAACAATATGGATGGATCATGTATCAATGCTGCAATTAAATCACACTTCATTCTTTGCCCCAAACTCATCTGTCTTACTGGTAAATTCAAGAATTCTTTTACCTGCAGCATATCAGCATATTTTTCTACTCTATCTTTAAAATCACAATCTGGAACTTTATAAATCCCTTTTAACAGTTCTAAGCTTTCTATAGCTGGAATATCCCACCAAAGCTGACTCTTCTGACCAAAAACAACCCCAATATGTTTAGAGTTTTCCTTTCTGTACTCTAAAGGATCTTTTCCAAACACTTTAATCATTCCACTATTTGGCATCAAGATTCCTGTTAACATTTTTATTGTGGTACTTTTTCCGGCACCATTTGGTCCAATATAGCCAACAATATCACCTTTACGTATAAAAAAACTCATATCGTCCACAGCTATAAAATCCTTAAAGTCAGGATAAATAATATTTTTAATTATATTTTTTAACCCACTCTTTTTCTGATATGTGCGGTATATTTTCCGTACATTCATAATTTCTATAATGTTTTCCATCAATCATCACCTATACATACTATATAAAAGGTCAATTCCCAATAAGGAATTTTGTTTCCATCCCATCCAAAATGTTTTATCAAATATAATACCTTCTGCATAAAATGTTGAACATTCTATGCCTCTTTTTTGATGATTTATTTTGTATTTATATAATAACGAAGGTAATTTTTTTAATCCGTACTTGTGCTTTTTTAATATCATTAATGCTTGTGAGAAAACATCGGATACGTCAACATTAAATTCTGATTTAAAATTAATAGAAGAAAACGTTTCATAATATGCCAATTGATTAACCATCCATCCTGAGTAATATTTTGAATTGTTTTGTGCTTCAAATATTGATTTTTTTATTATACTAGTTACATGCATATGTGTAGGATTAAAATCATTCTCCCATGGAAGAAAAATGAAATTTGGTTTTAATTTTCTCAAAATATCTGATATATTATCTAAATTTTTATATGCATCAAAAAAAATACAATCTGCATTAAACACTTCACAGGCTTCCCTTTGTTCTTCCAATCTAATCCTTTTTTGAGATTGATCTGTACAATCTACTATATCAAAACAAGTATTACATAACACAGTGATATGGTACTGTTCTTTATTCAATTTAAACAATATTCCTCCACACCCAAATTCTACATCATCTGGGTGTGGTGCAACCGCCATTACTTCTATCATTTTATTACACCTCACAAACTTTTTGATAAATATCTAATGTTAGTTTAAATATATCTTTCCATTGATACTTTTTAACAACTTCCATATATGCACTATCAGCTATTTTTTTACATAAACATGGATATTCATACAATAGATTAATTTTATTTGATAAATCTTCTTCATCTCCACATTTAAATTTCAATCCAGTTTCACCATCTTTTACTATTGGTCCCAATCCACCAATATTTGCCACAATAACGGGAACTCTGGCTGCCATAGATTCAATGGCAACCTTACCAAATGTTTCAGCAAAGCTTGGAACGACGGATATATTCGAACTTTTATATTCTCGTATGACTTTGTCATCTTCTTTAAAACCTAAAAATACTATATTTTTTTGCAACCCTTTATCTCTTATCATTGCAATAATTTCTTTTCTATAAACTTCATCGGAAAATAACCCTACAGCGAAAACCAAAATATTTTTATGTTTTTTTACTGACAAACTAATTGCATTTAATAATGTTTCAAATCCTTTTTCTCTAGATATTCGCCCTGTATATAATATTTTAAAATACGTATCATTAGTTTTATTTTCATATTTATCATATTTTTTTAGTTCAACACCTTTTGTAATTACTTTTATTCTTCGAGTGTCAATTGAATATCTTTTTAATATTTCAGTTTTTAAAAATCCACTTACTGCGATTACGTACGTAGCTTTGCTATATAATTCCCTTTCAGTCTCTGAGATTTTAACATTGTCATGTAGTTGAGCGTCTGATAAAAGCGTATGTGCATGATATACAAATGGAATTGACATTTTTTCGCATGCGTACATTCCACATATTCCTAAAAAATATCCATGTAAAACAACCATATTAAAATCACAAAATATATGATCCATCAAATAATGTATTCCAATTTTCATTTGCTCATTTTGATTTATAAATTTATCTTCATATGACTCATTTATTGTAGATGATGGTCTTGGAATTCTTATCACATTAATACCATCCTCTACTGTTGTATTAATACTATCTGCATTTCTATCTCCATGAAACGTTAATGTCCAAATAACATTACCTTCTTTTACAAGCGATTTGTTCACTTCATGTGTATGCAACGCTATCCCCCCTACTGAAAATGGTGGATACTCTGCAGAAATCACTAATATATTCATTGAATCAACCTCCAATATATTACATATATAATAAATGAGCCTTATTGACTAATAAGACTCATTTCCAATAAATAGTTTTATTAAATCTTTGATCCACAAGATAAAGCCAATCCGTTTAAATCAGCTACTAAGTCAATTTTTTTGACTTCAGGTCTTTTGTATTCCTGTTTCATGATTTCACCGCCTTTCATTTGTTATTACAGTACTGTTAACATCATCTATAATCACTGTACACAGTAATTACCATCATTTATCTATTTGTTCTATCAATCCGTTTTCAAATAAATTATTAATAAAATCTTTTGTATCCTTTTCAACAATCGATTTATCCATTTGATATTGATCAGAAATCATATCAATAATACCTTCAACACTAATACTCCCATCCAAAGAATCCCAAATCATCGTGGATAATCCTTCCTCTAAACTAAAATACTCATCATTTATTAAATTATGTAATGCTTCTCCATTTTCAATTGGAAAAGTCATAACATCATCTTTTTGCACAAAAAATCGTTCCATTATAAAACTCTCTTTCTACTAAATCGTTAATGTAGTGTCACCAAATTCATAAAATAAATATTTTCTTTGAATAGCCTCTGCATACCCCTTTAAAAGCAAATCTTTTCCTGTAAATGCTGCTGCCATAGCAATTCTAGATGTATTAGGCCCATGAAAGTTTGTTATAAATTTATCAACTATCTTAAAATGATATCCCGGATAAATATATAATGTACTATATCCTGTGAACGGTTTTAAATTTCCTTGTTCATCAGCAACGGTTTCCAAAGTCCTTACCACAGTTGTTCCAACACAAACTATACTATGCCCATTCTTTCTTGCTTCATTAATTGTATTTGCAACAGCGCTCGTTATTTCAATATATTCTTTATGCATATGATGCTCTTCAAATGTATCTTCTGTTACCATCATTGAGCTTAATCCTGTATGTAAAGTAACATAAACTACTCTTACACCTTTTTTCTTAATTTTTTCTAATAATTCTTTCGTAAAATGACGCCCTGCAGATGGTAATTCTGCTGATCCTTCTTTTGAAGCATATACATTCTGATAATAAGATAAATCATATTGCTTTTTTACATATGGAGACATAATTGGGCGCCCAATTTTATTGGCTAATTCAATGACATTATCTTGATTAAATTTAATTTGCCATACATGATTTTCTTCCATCTTTTCAAAAGTTCCCGTTAACATTCCATCACCAAATTCACATGTATCTCCAGGATTTATTTCATTATCATCAATATATATTTGCCAATTTCCATTATCCAATATTCCAGCTAAATCAATTTTTATTTTTCTTTCTTTATATCCTAACCACCCTATTAGATTAGCGTTAATAACTTTGCTATTATTTAAAACAAGAACATCTCCTTTTTCTAGATAATCAATTACATCATTAAACTTTTTATGTTCAATAGTTTGTGTTTTTCGGTTCATAACCATTAATTTTGAATCGCTTCTACTTTCCCCTCTAGTTTCTCTTGGTTCTCTAGCCAATAACTCACTAGGCAAGAAAAAATCTAATTCTGATACTTTCATACTATACCTTGCTTTCTTTATATGTTATATATTAAAACATCTTCTAATAATATATGCGGTCCACCTGAACTAACTGGTAAAGGGAACTGGTTATACTTTCCACATCCTCCTTTACCACCACCATATATTTCAAAATCATTACCAACCATTTTTACTTTTTTTAAAAGAGATAGAGCATTTTCACTTATGCTCATAGGATTTAATAAGCTATCAATTTTACCATCTTTTATTAAATATACTTCTCTGGATTCAATAAAAGGATGTATTCCACCTTTGCTATTTCTTGTACCTTTAAAATAAAATCCATATGGTATTGAAGAAAATAACAATTTTACATCGGATTGCCCTTGCATTACATATGTATTACTCATTCGAATAATAGGCTTATAAAATGTAGATATCGATCTAGCATTCCCTGTGTTTGTAATATTAAATAATTTAGAATATTTTTCATTTGTTAATAAATGATTTATTACACCATTTTTAATTAAGTACGTTAATTGTGGCGCATTCCCTTCGTCATCAAATAAATATGTTCCAGATTCAGTATTTAACAAAGGATTATCAACTATATTTAATGCTGATGTAGATACTTTTTCACCGAGATTAAATCTTTCATCCAATTTTTTATTCATATACCAAATATCTGCTTCTAAATTATGACCAACTATTTCGTGTGCAAACAAACCCGTCATTTCATTGTCAAAAATCACAGGAAAATAACCATCTATTTTTACGTACGAACTTTTTGTCAATGAAACTTTGATTAACTCTTCAACTTGATTATCCAAATCTAAAATTTTATCTATAATTGTCCCACCAAAACCACGTTCATAGTTTAACGTATTAACTAAAGAATATACTGAAAAATTAATCGAATACCTTTTTATAGGTTCTATCAAAGTTTCTCTTTCATTTTGAAAAGCTTTAAACCCTTCTACCTCAACAATTTCAATCTCATAGTTGCTGATGTTATATTTTAAAAAGATTTTTTTATAGTGTTCATATATCTTTTTAATTAGTCCAATTTCTATATTTTCATGTTTCACTTTTTTTAAAACACTAATATCATAAACACATTGATTTTCAATTTCTTCCAAATCATGGTATCTAACCTTATATAGCCCATTTAAATATTCCCCACATGATGTATGTGAAATTGAATATTCTCCATTTATTAATTGAAGTTTTGAAATGGTTTCATATCTATTTTTAGAAATTACCATACTATTTTTTTTACTTTTTCCCAAGTAAATTGAGGATCACCAAAATGTCCATAGCATGATGTTTTGTGGTAAACTGGCTTTCTTAAATCCAATTCTGAAATGATATTTCCTACTTCAAAATTGAAGTTTTTCTTAACGATTTCTAATAGTTTTTCATCATCAAATTTACCTGTCCCAAAAGTATCTACACATAATGAAACTGGTTGTGCCTTACCAATTGCGTATGCTACTTCAACTTCACAACGACGAGCTAATCCATTCGCAACAATGTTTTTAGCTACATAACGAGAATAGTAAGCAGCACTACGGTCTACTTTCGTAGGGTCTTTACTAGAGAAGCATCCTCCTCCAATACGTCCACGTCCACCATATGTGTCACATACGATTTTACGTCCTGTAGTTCCTGAATCTCCCCATGATCCACCTACGACAAAGCTTCCAGATGGATTAATGAAATATTTTGTATTTTCATCTAAATATTTTTCATCAATACAAGGTTTGATGACCTCATTCATAATCAATTCTTTGATTTCTTCTTGTGTTACATTGGCACTATGTTGTGTAGAAACGACGATTGTATCGATACGTTTAATTTCATCATTTTCATATTCAACAGATACCTGTGTTTTTCCATCTGGTTTTAATAAATCTGGGTGTTGTCTTCTGACTTTTGTCAATTGACGAGCTAAAAGGTGTGCATAGTAGATTGTTAATGGCATATACTCATCACTTTCATCACATGCATAACCAAACATAATACCTTGGTCACCAGCACATACTTCATC
>NZ_JAHQVB010000036.1 GCF_019052655.1 Holdemanella porci | reverse complement strand
CGCTAAATTCGAAAGCTGCCAAAACCGCATGTACCGCCAAACTGTTAAAAATAATATACGGTATATGCAAAAACAAGACCACATATGAAAGGTAGTCTTGAATACATTATAAACAAAAATTTAAAAAATTGGAGAAATCCAATCTTTTTGTCGTGGAAAATCATCAAAAAATGTGTCCTTCATGGAAAGACACAAAATTTTATGAATTAGGCTTGATTTTTATTATCTAATTTTTCTATTGTTCACTATGATTTTTTCTAAATTGAATAGGTGAAATGCCTGTTGCTTTTTTGAAGGCTTGGGCAAAATAGGATTGGCTTGTAAAACCTATGATGATGGATATTTCTGAAATTTGAAGATTGGTTGTAGAAAGTAGAACTTTAGCTTCTTGAATCCGCTTTTGAATCATGTAGTTAATGGGGGAGATGCCCTTATATTGTTTAAAGGCATGTACAATGTGATATTTATTTAAGAAAGTGAGTTCACTTAAAGTGTCTAGTGTGATATCTTCTTTAAAGTGAGCATCAATATATTTTTCAATATAGACACAGTCTTTGTTGGCTTTATTAACGGGTGAAGATTTTAAACTAATGTTGGCCCTACGCATCAGGTTGATCAGTAATACTTCTAGTAAGTTTTGGCATAAGGATTGATATTCAGTATCTCTAGCCTTAACTTCCATTAGAATGGTTTTTAGATAGAATAGTACTTCGTGTTTGTATTCATAATAGTTGGCAATACTGCAACCCTGTTCTTCGTATTCTTCTTTTGAAAAGAAGGTGATGCCTTCAATTCCCATAACAATGTATTCGAAGTTGACATTTTCAATACCACGCTCGGTATGGGATACCAATGGATTGACAATAACGAGGTCGTCTTCTTTTACGGGATAGTTTTTGTTGTCTAAACTTAAAAGTCCATGGCCCTTTGTCACATAGAACATTTCTGTGTATAAATGGGTATGTAGGGTGGAATTCCATTCGTGATCGAACTTGGATTCGGTTATATATAGTAGTTTTGGTCGGGCTTTGTTGAAGTCGACTTGGTCAATTTGAAAGCGTTGTGTACTCATAAAAACACCTCTTTTTGTATTATTATATATTGTTTTCTATTGTTTATCAATTTTGTTGTCAAAATCATTAAATCGCAATATATCTAAAATATAGAGCTATATTTTTATGATAAATCGCTTTCAAATAGACTATACTAGACTTGTCAAAAGAGGTTCATACGAATTTATGAGGAGGTAAAGTATGAAAAAAGTTATAACTGCTGGGTTATCATTTGCGATGGCAGCATCTATGTTAGCAGGATGTTCTAGCAAACCAGCTGAAAATTCTGATTCTGGAGATAAGCGAGTATTAAAATTTGATTCTTTCTCTGGTGGTAATGGTGAAGAAGTATTCACAAAATTGGCTAAGGCTTTTGAAAAGGCAAATCCGGATGTAGATGTTCAATTGCGTTTTGAAAAAGAATTGCCTGATGTATTGAATAAAGAAAATGCGAAGGGTGAATATTCTGATGTTGTTTACTATAACTTAGGTCAGCCTTCTGGATATACTGAAACTCAATTAAATACTCATGAAGTATTGGATATTTCAGATGTAGTTGAAGAAGTTGGTATGGATGAAAACTATGCAAATAGTAGTATCGTACAATATTATGGTGATGGAAAATCTTATTTGATGCCACTTAAGACAACTCCAGCTGGATTCTTCTATAATACTGAATTGGTTGGAGAAGGAAAGAAATATGAACTTCCAACAACTTGGGAAGAATTCTGGGCTTTAGGTGATCAAGCTAAGAAAGATGGTATCGCATTATTTACTTATCCAACAAATGGTTATTTTGACAACACATTAAATGCATTGTTGAAAGAAACTGGTGGAGAAGAATTATTAACGAATGTATTAAATTATGACAAGGATGCTTGGAATACAGATGGTGCTAAACAAGCTATCGATATTTTAACTAAATTAGTAAGTCCTGATTATTTATATTCTGATACAGTCGCAAATGCGAATGCGAAAGATGGTTTCACAATGAACCAACAGGCTGTCATTGATGGAAAAGCATTATTCATGCCTAATGGTGACTGGGTAGTTAATGAAATGGCAGATACAACTCCTGAAGATTATCACTGGGGATTACTTCCATTGCCTGCATTAGAAAAAGATGGTGAACGTTTCGTTGGTTCTATGACTGAACAAGTATGGATTCCTGCTCAAGCTAAAAACGTAGATGATGCGAAAGCATTCTTGAAGTTTATCTATTCTGATGAAGGTGTTAAGATCATGGCTGAAGGTGGAAACATTGTTCCAACTACACATATGTCAGACACAATTGCGGCTATGGAAGATGGATATACAAAAGAATTCTTCTCTGTATATGACACTGCTTCTGCTGCATTAGGTGCATTTGCTCCTTACAACACAGATAACTTACCAGACTTTGACCGTGCTGCGACAGTATTTGGTTCAATTGACTCTTTAGCTACTGGTGAATTAACTGCAAAAGATTACCAAAGCAAATTAGTAGATGCTTGGGCTAAATTATCTAAAAACAAAGCTGTAACTGAATAATTAAACTGAAAGCGATGAGCAAATTGTTGCTCGTCGCTTTTTAAGAGATGGGAGGTAAACTCATGAATAAAAAGAAAGCACAAAATCGTTTCGTATTTGCGTGTCTTGCACCAGCCGTTATTCTAGTCGTCATTTTCATGGTGATTCCAACAATTGATGTATTTAAGACAGCATTCTTTAAAAAGAGCAATTTCGTAAGTGATGCCACTTTTGCCGGGTTCTTCAACTTTAAGGTTCTTTTTAACGACATGCGTTTTATTGAGGCTATGCAAAATACAATCTTGTATGTTGTATTGATCACGATCATCACTTTGGTGTTGGCCGTATTGTTTGCGACATTATTAACTCGTGAAGAGTTTGTTGGAAAAAACTTCTTCCGTGTTATTTTCTACATTCCAAACATTTTGAGTATTGTTGTTATTGTAGGTATTTTCTCAGCTATTTATCAACCTACGAATGGTATTTTAAATACGTTCTTTGGTATGATTGGACTTTCGTCTTTACAACAACAATGGATGGGAAATCCAGATGTTATTAACTATTCTATAATTGGTGCCCTTGTATGGCAGGCCATTGGTTATTATATGGTTATGTATATGTCGAGTATGTCGAGTATTCCAGAAAACCTATATGAGGCTGCAAGCCTTGAGGGGGCTAGTAAAGTCAGACAGTTCTTTATGATTACTTTACCTTTGATTTGGGATAACATTCGTACAACTTTAACTTTCTTCGTAATTTCTACAATCAACTTATCATTTATGTTCGTTCAATTGACAAGTGAGGGAAATCTAGGAAGTGAAGTGGCATTGAACTATATGTATAACAATGCGTTCGCTGGTAAATACGGATTTGGTATGGCCGTTGGAGTATGTATCTTCGTATTCTCATTTGCCTTATCAGCCATCATAAATAAGATCACTGAACGTGATGTATTACAGTATTAGGAGGATGAGATATGAAGAAACATAATTTTCCTTTATACAAGATCTTTGTTTATGTGGCACTGATCACATTAGCTATTTCGATTATTGTACCCATCGCATGGGTATTCCTTGCATCTTTAAAATCGCAATTGGAATTGGTGAGTGGAAATCCATTTGATCTTCCAAAACAAATATTGTGGTCAAACTTTGCGGATGCTTTTGTGAAGGCAAGAATGGGTGATTATTTATTAAATACAATCATTGTAACAGCACTATCATTAGTCATTCTATTGGTGGTGGCTCTTCCTGCATCGTATGTTTTGGCACGATTTGACTTTGTGGGAAAGAAATTCTTTAATGGACTTTTCATGGCCGGACTTTTCGTAAATGTGAACTATATTGTTTTGCCAATTTTCTTAATGTTATTTAATGCGGATATTAAGCTTGGAATTGACTTTTTCTTAAATAGTAAGTTCTGGCTTTCTGTCGTGTATGCGGCAACGGCCCTACCTTTCACAATCTATTTGTTGACAGGTTATTTTAAAACGTTGCCTAAGGCGTATGAAGAGGCGGCTCGCATTGATGGTTGTGGCTACTTTAAGACAATGACTAAGATTATGATTCCCATGGCAAGACCAAGTATTATTACGGTTATCCTATTTCAATTCTTGGCTTTCTGGAATGAATATATTATCGCATTTACTTTTATGGATAAAGAAAATGCTACGTTGGCCGTTGGTGTTAAATACTTAATGGCGGATGCGAAGTCACAGGCAAACTTTGGTGTCATGTATGCTGGGTTGGTAATTGTTATGATTCCAACGTTAGTTCTTTATATTTGTGTTCAAAAGAAGATTACACAGGGCATGAGTATTGGTGGAATGAAAGAGTAAGGTGTCTAATATGAGAGATGAAAATAAAGTAATGAACATAATTATGATCGTTTTATTCTTTGTGTTCTTAGGTATGATCATTTGGGCACAGAAGACGGTAAGTGTTCGTAATTTAATGATCGAAATCGTTGGATTGACAGGCTTACTAACATTATTGTTTCTATACAATCGAAAACATAAATAGGAGGAAGAAGTATGGCAGAATTATCATTGCAGCATGTTGATAAAATATATGACAACAATGTTCAGGCTGTATTTGACTTTAATTTAGAAGTGAAAGATAAAGAGTTTATTGTGTTTGTAGGACCAAGTGGATGTGGTAAATCAACAACACTTCGTATGATTGCTGGTTTGGAAGAGATTAGTGCCGGTGATTTCTACATTGATGGAAAAAGAATGAATGATGTGGAACCAAAAGATCGTGATATTGCGATGGTATTCCAGTCTTATGCGTTATACCCTCATATGAGTGTATATGAGAATATGGCCTTTGGTTTGAAATTACGTAAGTATAGTAAGGAAGAAATTGATAAGCGTGTGCATGAAGCTGCTCGTATTTTGGAGATTGAACCTTATTTGGATCGTAAACCAAAAGCTTTATCAGGTGGTCAAAGACAGCGTGTTGCCTTGGGGCGTGCTATCGTTCGTAATGCGAAGGTATTCTTAATGGATGAGCCACTTTCAAACTTGGATGCGAAATTGCGTGTACAAATGCGTTCGGAAATCATTCAGCTTCATGAACGTATTGGAGCTACTACCATTTATGTAACACATGATCAAACCGAAGCCATGACGATGGCCGATCGTATTGTTGTTATGAAAGGTGGTTATATCCAGCAGATTGGTACGCCTAAAGAAATTTACAATAATCCGGCAAATTTATTCGTAGCTGGATTCTTGGGTGCGCCTGCAACGAACTTTGTGAAGGGTACGTATACAAATGGTTTCTTCCAAGTGGAGGATATGAAGATTGAAATTCCTTTGATGTATAGAGAAAAACTTTCTAGTTACCAAGGAAAAGAAATTATCATGGGTATTCGTCCAGAAGATTTACATGGTGAGGGTATAGTGGCCGATACATATCCGAGTGCTAACTTTGATTTTGAAATTGAAGTGGCCGAACTATTGGGCCATGAATATATTTTGCATGGTACTTTAAATGGGCAAAAAATGTGTGCCAAAGTAAATTCTCGTTTGGAACCCGAAGCACATTCAACAATTAAATTAACAATGGATTTATCAAAAATACATTTCTTTGATATGGAAACTGAAAATAGAATTGACTAGTTTAGGAGAAAATAAAATGATTGAAACAGGCAGAGTAACTGTACCGACAGATGTTGATGTAATTGATGCAACAATTGAGATTATTAATCGATGGAAAGCCGATGCCATCCGTGACTGTGACGGAACGGATATGCCAGAAGAATTGCGTAAGATGGATATTAAGCAATATGCGACTTACTATACGACAAGAAAAGATAATGCGTGGGCAAAGGCAAATCCAGATGAAATCCAACAGATGTATTTGATGAGTGATTTTGTGACCGCAAAGTCAACCGAATTAAAAATTCAAATCATGCAGCATTTCTATAAGGATCAATTAAAACCAAACACAAAAGATAATCACAGATGGTGGGAAGTCATTGACCGTACGACGGATGAAGTCATCACAAATTGGGATTATGATGAAGAAACGGGTGAAGTGATTATTCATGATACAATTCCGTATCATGCGTATACTGTCAGCTTCTTGGCATTTGTGATTTGGGATCCTGTGCATATGTATAATGCTCTAACAAATGATTGGCAGGGTGAAGAACATCAAATGACTTTTGATGTTCGACAACCTAAAACACAAAAATATGTATTGGATAAATTTAGAAAATTCTGTGAAGAAAGAGATGATGTAGACGTTGTTCGTTTTACAACGTTCTTCCACCAATTCACTCTTCAATTTGATGAATTTGCACGCGAAAAATTTGTAGATTGGTTTGGATATAGTGCTTCTGTATCTCCATATATTTTGGAACAGTTTGAAAAAGAAGTGGGCTATCCATTTAGAGCTGAATATATTATCAACAAAGGATTTAATAACTCAACTTTCTGTGTTCCAACTAAGGAATATCGTGATTTCATGGATTTCCAACAACGTGAAGTTAGTAAATTAGCGAAGAAATTTGTAGATATTTGTCATGAATATGGAAAAGAAGCCATGATGTTTTTAGGTGATCACTGGATTGGTACAGAGCCATTTGGAAAATATTTTGAATCAATTGGATTGGATGCGGTTGTAGGATCGGTTGGTTCTGGTACAACACTTCGTTTAATTTCAGATATTAAGGGTGTCAAGTATACAGAAGGAAGGTTCTTACCATACTTCTTCCCAGATGTTTTCCATGAAAATGGTGATCCATTAAAAGAAGCTAAGGTCAATTGGGTAACGGCTCGTAGAGCTATTTTACGTAGTCCAGTCGATCGTATTGGTTATGGTGGATATTTAAAATTGGCATTGGATTTCCCTGAATTCATTGACTATATTGAAAAGGTATGTGACGAATTCCGTACGCTATATTCTCATGTGAACCAACAAGTTCCATTAAACTTATTAAAAGTGGGTGTAATTAATAGTTGGGGAGAACTTCGTCGTTGGGGAACACACTTGGTTCACCATGCCATTTGGTACAAACAAATCTATTCATATACAGGTGTAATGGAGGCGTTGAGTGGTTTCCCATTTGATGTTCATTTCATTAGTTTTGATGATATTCGTAAAGATCCAACAATCTTAGATGATATGGACGTTGTGATGAACATTGGTTCTGCATACACTAGCTTTAGTGGTGGAGCCGAATTTGATGAACCCGTGATTACAGCTCTTCGTCGTTATGTAGACCAGGGTGGTGGATTCATCGGTGTTGGTGAGCCAACAGCTATTAACCGCAACGGTAAATTCTTCACTTTATACGATGTGCTAGGTGTGGATAAAGAATTAGGTTTTACAATGCATACAGACAAATACAATTGGCAAGTACATCCAGACCACTTCATTACAGAACAATTAGAACATGAAGATTGGGGAGAATGTGTAAATGATGTATATGCTCTTCCAGAAACCGAAATCTTGGCTGAAAAAGATCTACATGTTAATTTAGCTGTAAATGAGTATGGAAAAGGTCGCGGTGTGTATATGAATGGTCTTCCATTTAGTTTTGAAAATGTAAGACTATTGTATCGTGCAATCTTCTTTGCGGCACACAAAGAAGAAGAAATGAAACGTTGGTATTCCGACAACTACAATGTGGATATCAACGTATATCCTTCTACAAACAGTTTCTGTGTTGTCAATAATACATACGAACCACAGACAACTACCGTGTATAAGGGTGATGGAACAAGTTTCGAAGTTGAATTGGATGCTTGTGAAATCAAATGGTTTGAAATTTAAGAATCAGTCAATCAAAATCAGAACGAGCCAGCTGGTTTTGAAAAGCTTTGGAGCAGAATATCTGCTCCTTTTGTCATTTGTGACTTGCATCATATAATTTTTGAATGTCACTAGGAAGCTTGTCTGGAAGCATAGCTTGAAGGTATTCTTCTGTACCATCCTCCATAGCTTTTGAGTAGTACCAACATTTAAATTCTAATAAAGATAGTGTTTCTTGAAGACTTTTGATTTCAGCTTCTACAGCCTCTTTTCGAGCTTTAAACAACTCTTTTCTCTTTTCAAAACTTGCACTTCCTTCAGAAACCCAACTAAAGAATTGATTGATTTCTTTAATGCCAAGACCAGATTTCTTTAAACACTCAATAAGATGTAAAGCTTCAATTTCATGATTGCTGAAATAGCGAATATTGCCTTTGCGAACTAAATGAGGGAAAAATCCTTCTTTATCATAATATCGAAGGGTAGAGATGGGTAAATCAAACATTTCAGATACTTGTCCAATTGTATACATAGTGATTCCTTTCTCGACCTAAAGTCAGCTTTAGGTATTATACTAATATCAGGAGGTAATTGTGTCAATAAGGTTAAGATGACAAAGAGGTGTCATCGATGCACAATTCAGTATTGTATTGGTTGTTGTGTATTAAAGGTGTAGAAATTATCGTGTATGCAAGTGAATATATATTTCGAGATATCTACATGATCGCAAGGGCAGCAGAAGATGAAATAAGCGTATATGCTTGGTAAGAACTTATAATGTTCCGATAAACGGCTTTGGATTATTCCGATAGATGTCTATTGTTCCGATAAAATGATATAATACTTCTAGATTAGGAGTGATGATCCATGTTTATGACTGTAAAACAGGCTTCTGAAAAATGGGGTGTTTCAGATCGAAGAATTCGAGTTCTTTGTGCTCAGGGAAAAATTTTAGGTGCTTATCATGAGGGGCGAAGTTGGAAAATTCCTGTGGATGCAAAGAAACCGGTAGATGGTCGTTTAAAGTCAAAAGAGAATCTTTTGCGGCAGATTGATCGAAAAAAGATGGAATTAGATTCTAGAAGACCATTAACAGAAGGTGAAGTTGCTAGGTTGAATGAAGAATTTATTGTGGAGTATACCTACAATTCAAATGCGATTGAAGGAAATACACTGACTTTGCGTGAAACGGATTTAGTTCTTCGTGGTCTCACAATTGATAAAAAGCCTCTAAAAGATCATATGGAAGCTGTTGGACATAAGGAAGCTTTTGATTTTGTAAGAGAACTAGTCAAAAATAATGTTCCCATTAGTGAGAGTGTCATCAAACAAATTCATTATCTTGTTCTTGCGGATAAGAAAGAAGACCGAGGCGTATATCGTAGAATTCCTGTTTATATTATGGGCGCGCAGAATGAGCCAGTACAACCTTATTTGATTGCACCGAAAATGGAACAATTATTAATGGATTTTGCGAATAGTAAGGAGCATATTGTAACGAAATTAGCTCGTTTCCATATTGAGTTTGAATCGATTCATCCTTTTATTGATGGAAATGGTAGAACGGGAAGATTATTAGTGAATTTAGAATTGATGAAGGCTGGTTATCCGCCTATTGATATTAAATTTACGGATCGACTTGCCTATTATAATGCGTTTGATGAATATCATGTAAAACATAATCTTTTTGCAATGGAAAATTTGTTTGCGGGATATATAAATGAAAGATTGGATATGTATTTAAATATGTTGCAAGATTAGAAGGAAAATTAAAATATGTTGCAAGATTAGAAGGAAAATTAAAATGAAAGCTTATATCAAGGTCAAAAAAGACTATAATTCAGGATTAGTAGTTGGACATAGTCAGAATATGCAAAAAGCCATTTCTGGTTTTAATGAATTGGCATGTGAAGTTGTGCCTTATTTTTCTCTTGATGATGTATATAATCAAATCACAAAAGAAGATATAGTCGTTGATTACATTCAACAATGCGAAAATGTTTTCGCCAAATTTAATGTTTTAAACCCACATGTAGATGATTATCTAGAATGTCTTCGAAAGTTTCTTGGCAGAAAAATATGGAGAGATACCATAAATGCTATTTCTACAGATGAGGGTAAATGGTCTGCAGGTTGGTTTGTTAAGCCTGTAGAAAGTAAGAAATTCACTGGAAAAGTGATTTCAAGTATTAAGGATTTAATTGGATGTGGTGCCTATAATGAAGATTTTGAGGTCTTATGCAGTGAACCCATTGAATTTATGCGTGAATGGCGTTGCTTTGTATACTATGATCAAATTATAGATGTTCGACCATATAAGGGAGATTGGCACTATAATTATGATGCAGAAGTATTGGATGAAACTATGGATCAATTTATCGAATGGGATAAAAGACCAATGGCATGTTCTATTGATATTGGTGTTACCAAAGATGGTAGAACATTATTGATTGAATGTAATGATGCATATTCTTTAGGGGCTTATGGATTAGTAGATTATAAATACGCCAAATTATTATCTGCAAGATGGTCTCAATTGTTAGAAAGAGAAGATGTTTTTGATTATCGTAAATATCAATAAAAGAATTATGAATATTGAATATGCACGATTGGCTAACAAGGCTTCAATTATATGTTGAGCCTTTTAGATGACTTCTGGTATAATACAAATGAGCGATGGCTCTTGAATGGCGAGAAGCTAAATTCAATTTAAACTAAAATGCAGGGTGAGGAGCCCAAACTGAGGATGACTTAGAAATCATCCTCATTTTTTTGATTTAAATACAAATAAGATGTCAAAAGGATTCTTGTATGATTTAAACACAAGAAAAAAATAGGGAACTTATTAAGCACTATGTGTGATAAAAGTTCCCTATTTGTATTTATTGATTAGGGAACTTTTGATATAATATATAAAGAAAAAGTTCCCTAAGGAGTGAAATTATGAATGATTTGGTTAAAATACAGGCATTATTAGAAGATAAAGCGGATTGTCAAGCTAGATTGAACTTATTACCTTATGATGGTTCTCCTGAAATAAAAGAACAAAATGGTTCTCGTTATTTATATGTAAGAAAACGAATTGCAGGAAAATTAACGTCAACTTATGTTGATGCCTATTCCGATGAATTGTATCAATTACTGTTAAAAAATGCTAAAGATGCAAGGGTATTACGAAAAAGAATAAGACAGATTGAAAGAGAATTAACATCTCTAGGGTATAAAGATTCTGAATTATCAAGCCGTGTTTTGCAAAATATTGATTTTGCACGTGCTAACATGAAATCTAATATTTATGATCAGGCTGTTTTAGAGGGGGTTGGGACAACTTTTCCACAAACAGAAGAGATTTTAAATAATGGAATTGTAAATGGTGTAAAAGCTTCAGATGTGCAGAAAATCTTAAATTTAAAACATGCTTGGGAATTTATTTTGTACAAAGATGTGATTCAGAGTACTTCAAATTATTATATGATTAGCCATATCGCAAAACTAGTAAATGAAGGTTTTTATGTAGATGGTGGAAGAGTTCGTGGAGTTCCTGTCACAATTGGTGGAAGTAGTTATGTTCCACCTATTCCAATTGAAAGTGTTGTAAAAGAATCTATTGATAATATAGTTAATTCAAATAAAGAACCTATTGAAATAGCTATTGATCTATGCATGTATTGTATGAAAACACAAATATTTATTGATGGCAACAAACGTGCATCTGTAATATTCGCAAATCAATATCTAATTGCACACGGTCAAGGATTGCTTGTAATCCCTGAAAAGGAAGTGCCAGATTTTAAGAAATTACTAGTTAAATACTATGAGGGTGAAGATATCAGTGTTATAAATGAATTCTTAAAAGAAAAATGTTGGAAAACTTTTTAAAGTGTAGTTCGCAATAAGAAAATTTTAATGAATACAGTTTAGGGAACATTTGTGCTTAATACAATCATAAAAGTTCCCTAAATTTTTATTATAGATGTTGTGTGAAGCCCAAACTGAGGATGATTTAAACGCATTCTTTTTTATTTCATTGTTTTACTGAAAACATTTATAATTAACAATTGATTTGTTTTTTATATAATCGTATAATTTTAAACAGTTTTTAGGAGTTGAAGAAATGGAAGAACGAAGAGATAAACGGAATATTGTTTATTTTATAATCAGTTATGTCATTAATAATTTGGCGAGTGGAGTTTTGTACGATACGTTTGTGAATTATCTGCAAGAAGCACAAACTTCTATCGCAACATCCTTCTGGGCCTTTTATGGATATGCCACATTTATAAGTGCAGCTTTATTGTTGCTAGTGCCAAAGATTGGCTATAAAAAGCTATTACTTTTTTGTTCACTTTCAACGGCATGTGCCTTTTTTGGCGCCGTCTGTATGGATTTTACTTGGGCTTTATATATCGCAACCCTATTGGCATTAACGGGTGTGCAACTGCACTTTATTATGCTGAGTCCTTTTATCGCTTGTTATACAGAAGCGTTTAAAGATCAAGAAATACATTGGTATACAAGAACTTACTATATGGGGTATATTGGATATTTCTTGGCAACGTATCTTGGTGGAGCCTTTGTGGTAAAGGCGTTTAGTTGTGTGGCCAACATTTCATATGCGCAAGCCCAAGAGGCAACGCGCTATATGACGCATCTTTCATCTGGTTTACATCAATCTTATATGGATGCGAATCGAATGGTTCTATTCGTGGTGGGTTGTATTGCGTTAATTTCCTTGATTCCCATTTTATGTATATCGGAAAAGAAATCGGATTATCAAATGGAGCTTACTCCAAGGCTTTCTTTAAAGGAAAAAATGAATGGTGCAAGACAACTTTTATTAAATCGATATTCCCGGGCTTATTTATTGTATTGGGCTTTGATTTCTTTTGCGATGGGCCTATTTACATCGTACTATACTGTATATCTAAATCGAAATTTACATATTGATAAGGCAACCAGTTCTTTAATGGTATCCATTTCCTATGTGGCGATTGTCTTATTTATGTTTTTTACGCCGAAGTGCACAAAAAAATTTGGTAAAGTGGGAACGATCTTTTTAACGGTCATGGCCTCCATTCCTTTTATGTTGATGATTGGAAATGGAAATTATTTTGGCAAATATGTTGTACCTGTTGTTGGTGCATCACTATTTATACGTGCGGGCCTTGCGAATTTATCAAGTCCTGTGGATAGTGCTCTATCGATGGATGTGATTTGTAAAGATTTGCGGCCTGTTTATACCTCTGTAGTGAATTTTACGGCAGGTATTGTGAGTATATTGAGTGGTCATTTTACAGGAAAGATTTTATTTGTCCACCAATCTGGGTATCAGCAGGCTTATTTTATAGCCGCTATATTATATGCGATTGCAGGTATGGTTCTTTATCATGGACTTCGTACCTTTAATCATAAAGAAAGTGAAATAGTTTTAAGTAAGGGAGAAAAAAGATGAACAAATTATTTAAAAAACTAGGTTTTGGCGATAAGACGGCAAAGAACTTCTGGGCTATTATTATCGTCGCATTTGGAGGGGCGATTATTTATGGCTTGCCATATTTTCGCTTTGATTACTATGATGCATATTTAGCTACGTATCATTTGACGAATACACAAATGGGTGTGTTTGGAAGTATTTTAGGAATTTTTGGTATGATTTCCTATTTATTTGGAGGCATCGTGGCAGACCGCTTTTCAACAAGAATGATCTTAACGGTTTCTCTAATTGGAACAGGATTGGGTGGCTTTGTACACCTATTACCATTGAATTACTATCAGTTACTAGCACTTTATGCATTCTGGGGCATTTCAAGTTTATTTGCGTTTTGGCCAGCCTGTGTAAAAGCTGTTCGTATTCTATCGGATTCGGACGATCAAGGAAAAGCCTATGGATTCTTTGAAGGTGGTCGTGGCGTTGGTGCTGCATTGATGGCTATGGGTGCTGTTGTAGCTTTCCGTATTGGCATTGGTCAAATCAATGACGAAGTGGCAGGTATGAAAACAGTCATTGTTTATTATTCAGTTTTGACAATTGCGATGGGCATTTTTTGTTTCTTTAAAGTAAAAGATGGACATATGGAAGCAAGTGAACGTATTTCTTTTAAAGGCATTGGAGAAGTATTAAAAATGCCAGCCATCTGGATCATTAGTTTTGTGACATTCTGTAACTATGTATTTACCTTGTCTTTGTATTACTTTACACCATATGCCACATCTATTTTAGGAGCCACAGTTACGTTTGGAGCTACACTTGCAGCTATGAAACGATGGTTTTCTTTATTTGGAAACGTTGGTGGAGGCTTCTTCTCCGATAAGTTTGGTACAGGAAATGCTCTATTGATTTCATTTGTGGTAATGGCTTTGGGTACTTTGGGGATTTTATTGTTGCCAACAAATGCAGGTTCTATTGTGCTCTTTACAGTTTTGTTTGTCTTAATCTATATTTTCTATAATGTAAACTATGCACAAACATGGGCTATGATGGATGAGGGTGCTGTACCAGAAAAGTATTCTGGAACGGCTGCTGGAATTATTTCTACAATTGGGTATTTGCCAGAAATTTTTGTATCTGTTTTAGCGGGTATGATGATTGATCAAAATCCAGGTGTTGGTGGATATCGTTTATTCTTTGGCTTCTTAGTTGCGATGTTAGTTTTAGGAGCTGTGTTTGTGTTGGTTTGGAAATCGTATTTAAAGAAACATCCGAAAGTAAATTAATATGGAAGCATTATTTGAAAGAGTTTTTGTGGAAACTACAGTGGATACAGATCAAGATGGACAATATGATTTGATTGCGGTTTATATTAAGCGTCCAAAGCTAGATGAAAAAGTTCCGGCTGTTTTTGTGGCCAATCCATATATGCTGCACTGTAATGAGGATTGGTATGATTTGTATGATGTAAATACAAATATTCAGGCATATCCAAGTCAGAATATTCAGCGTGAGGATGTCACGTTTTATCCAAAAGATCCTGTAGTTTGTCCTAAAAAAGAAGCCGAACAAATTGTAGAAAACAGTCCGTATCCAGAACCAGATCCAAGCGCTTATGAATGCATTTCAGATTTATATGGTCATTTACTAGAACGTGGTTATGCCGGTGTATTTAGTGGTGGACTTGGTACAAGAGGAAGCGACGGATTAACAATGACGGGAAGTGAAGAGGAGATTTTTGCGTTTAAATCGGTCATTGATTGGTTAAACGGAAGAGCTCGAGCTTTTAGAGATAAGACAAGAACGGTACAGGTTTTGGCATCTTGGTGTACAGGTTCTGTTGCGATGTCTGCACGTTCTTATTTGGGTACAATGTGTATTGGGGTAGCCACAACAGGTGTAGAAGGCTTAAAGACAATTCTTCCTGAAGCGGGTATTTCCAACTGGTATGAATATTATCGTCATAATGGTTTAACTTTACCGCCCAAGGATTGGCAAGGGGATGACTTGGATATTTTGGCAAAGTATTGTTTCTCGCGTGCTTTGGATTCAAATGATTTTGCGTCGATCAAACCTTTGTTTGAAAAGAATCAAAAGACTCTTCAAGAAGGTGAAGACAGACAATCGGGAAACTACAATCGCTTTTGGGATGAGCGTAATTATTTGCAGCATGCCGATCGCATCCAAGCTTCGGTATTCGTTCTTCAAGGCTTAAATGATTGGAATGTTAAACCAGATCAAGGTATTCGTTTGTATGAAAAGCTTCAAGAACTTGGTAAAGATCGTATGATGTTGTTGCATCAAGGACAACATATTTATACGTATCATCTTGAGGATAGTCCTACATTAGGATTGATCGATCGTTGGTTGGATTATTATTTAAAAGGGATTGATACAGGTATTCAAAATGAGTCTAAGATTTATATTGAGAATAACTTAGATCAAAAATTGTGGATGCAAGAAGAGGTTTGGCCACCTAAATCTTATAAGTCCTATCGTGTACAAGGGAATGGAAATCAGAAGATTGTGGATGATTTGTCGCAAACGATTTATGATCGTAAACAAAAAAACACAAAGGCATGGCTGGATGAGTTGGTTTTAACTCAAAATGCGCATTCGCTTTCTTTTGATTTAGAAACAATGAAGGAAGATACGCGTTTTGCGGGAAGAGCCAAAGTTTCTTTTAGGGCTCGAATTCAACAGCCTACGGCCATTTTGAGTGCAATGCTTGTGGAAAAGGGAAAACAAGTTCGTTTGACACCGAATTTGGATGGGGATGAAAATCATTCTTTTGTCTTTAAAATGGAAGAAAAACCATCCGATTATTTTGTGATTACACGAGGTTGGATGAATGCACAAAATCGTTTGAATAATTATTCAAAGGAAGCCATTGATCCAGATACTTGGTACACATATTCATTTGACTTTGTCAGCAACGACTATACAATTCCTAAAGGACATACATTATCATTGATCTTGTATGGAATGGATGTGGACCAAACGCAATTGCCATTTGTGGTGACAGAAATCGAAGTGGATACTGCTTCTATTGTTTGTGATTGTCCAATTGAATAATAAAGTAGGTTCAAATCGAAAGGATTTGAGCCTTTTTCAATGCAAAAAAAGACCAGCAACAACTGGTCCACATTTAGAGAGTCAGGAAAGTATAAGAATGGTTAGATATCAAATGTGTTAGAATGACTCTCTAGACAATATTATTCTAGCACGAATCTAAACCGTTGGACAACAAATTTTAGAGGAGAGAACTAGCTATTATGCATACATTACGGAGAAGTCTAGTTCTCTAATCGATGTTAGATGAGCGGAACTCAAATGGGTGTTGGCGTAATACCATTTGTTTGTATTGGCGTAAATTATTTCTCATCCAACCGGGTTAGTATATCAGAAATGGTACCTTAACGACGTACCATATGTTCACAGAAAAAAACGAATACACTTAGGAAATGAATTAGGTTGATATGCGTAAAGGGCTTTCATCTAATTATATAGATAGACTATGCAGATGTTGGCTTAATGTAGGAAATTATGAAATATTATTTGTGATTTGACATTGGTGGAAATTCGATGAAGAGTGGACTTCTTAGTCGTGAGGGGAAAATTATTGAGAAAAAATCATATTCGATGACAGATACTTTTAAGGTGTTGAACATATCGTCAAGATGCTAACTTACTTGGTGCACTCGCAAATTATATGGGTCGTAATGAATAGGAAGTGACCAGGAAAGGAAAAAGAAGACTTATATTAAACAAGATAAAAATAGGGAACTTTTTAGTGTGGCATACATGAATTGCTCCCTATTTATGTTTATATATCTTTATTATTTAAGCATCAAAATGGTGATATAATACTTTCTTGTAGAGGGCATGAAATGAATTTTAAAAGGGCATTAAATAAAGAACAGACGACATGTATCAATGGAATTTTTGTGTTGTTTGTGTTCTTATCACATTTTGGACAATATGAAACTATGCCATGGAATAATCTTTTATTGGCAATTGGACAACTCATGGTTGCACCATTCTTGTTCTATTCGGGATATGGCATTATGGAACAAATTAAAAGAAGAGGTATTGTGTACATTGACAGCATGCCAAGAAAAAGAATATTGAAGTTTTATATTCACTTTTGTATGGCATTATGTATTTACTTGTTTTTATCATTCTTATTAGGAAAGGATTATTCCTTTGTTCGTATTGTATTCTCATTTACGGCATTAAGTTCGATTGGAAATAGTAATTGGTATGTGTTTGCGATATTAGCAATGTATAGTATTGTATATATCTCGTTTAAACAATGTAAGAAACATAGTATGACTTCATGTATAGTATTTACCATTCTATATATAATTTTGATGGATGTAATAAAGAATCAAGCTTGGTGGTACAATATCATTCTTTGTTTTCCTGCAGGTATGATTCTATCTAAATATAAAGATCGGGTTTGTTCCATCATTCGAAAACCTGTATTCTTTGTATTTATGATTACTTTAGCTTTTAGTTTATATTGTCTTCACTTACCAATACTCGCATATGAAATAATTTCGATTGCGTTTTGTTTCTTGATTGTGGATATATGTGCATATAAAGAAATTAAAAATAGTTTATTTCATTTCTTGGGTCAATATGTATTTGAAATCTACATACTTCAAAGAATTTCAATGAACTTGTTTGACCGATATTTAAATGACTGGATCTATCTAGTGATGTGTATTCTAGTCACTTTAATTCTTGCCTATTACTTTAAAAAGCTAGAGACAAAAGTGGATGGGTTACATATTTTTAAAAATTTTAGTTGACAAAAAATATCATTTTCCTGTATATTTTTTGCGTATAAATCGTACAGAAATTGACCGCCTAGATATAGGCTAAGGCTACACGGACGGCCGGGTCAAATGCCGAAGACTTGTTGAAGAAGCAAGAACCGTATTTAGGGAATACGGAAGGGTGTTTACCCTTATTGATTGAGTTAAAAGCTCAGTTTTGTAAAGTACAATATACCTTATAAAATGGTCAATAAGCTGGAATTTCTGTTACGAAAAGTATGCAGATAGATGATGGACGAAGATAGGTGTATATTGTGTGCCTATCTTTTTTTGTGTTGGTAAAGGAGAAGAGGAATATGAAAAAGATTTTACAAGCAAGCCTTAGTGCAGTATTGGTGTTGAGCCTAGTGGGTTGTGGTTCGACAAAAGATGAGGCCATCTATCAAGATTCGATTGATGCCTACGTGAATGAAATTGATATGGACTATGCGTATGACTTCACAAAAACATTGTCTACAGATACTTCATTACATGATAATTCACTTGGATTTAGAACGAGTGGTTCCGATGCAGAACATAGAACCGCCAATTATTTGGCCAAGGAAATGAAGGCCATTGGTTTAAAGAATGTAGAAAAGATACCTGTGAATGTGGATAAGTGGCAGTATAATGATGCTTCACTTACGATTGAAGGAACAAATATTGATTTGATGCCCGTATCGTATATGGTGAATGGTACAGATGAAAATGGGATTACAGCACAAATCGTAGATTGTGGTACTGGTTTTGCGAAAGACTATGAAGGCAAGGACGTTGAAGGTAAGATTGCGTTAGTTGGTGTGGATCAATTTAATGAGTCTTGGATTGGCGGCTATATCTATGATGCTTATGAACATGGCGCAAAAGCATTAGTTACATACGATTTGGGTGGATATGGAAGATTTAGTGATGATGATCACCAGATTCAGGATGTTTGTGCAGAAGATATTATGCCTACGACAATCATCACAATGAGTGAGTACAAACAAATCAAAAAGGCTTTAAAGCAAGGTCATGATATGGCCACTTTAAAAGTGGATAGTGTGATGGAAGAAGGCAATGGTACAAGTTATGATGTGGTTGGCTATATTCCTGGTAAGTCACATGATCAACAAATTATTTTTGCCGGACATTATGATATGTATTTTACTGGTTTTCAAGATGACTGCAGTGCTATTGGAACCATTATGTCAATGGCTAAGACAATGATCGATAGTGGCTATGTGCCTGAAAATGATATAGTGGTTGTTGCGCATGGCGCTGAAGAATGGGGCGCAACAGGCACTGAATTTGACTGGACAAGAGGAGCCTATGAATTGATTAACAATGTACATCCTGAGTGGGCTAATAAAACTTTAGCTTTATTTAACTTTGAATTGGATGCCTATGATAATGGTTCAGATACATTCATGGTGACTTGTGTTCCTGAATATGCGTCTTTAGTGAAAAGCTTAGTCGATTCAGGTGCATTGGATGGTGCTGTAAAAGAATATAAGAATGGTATTTCTGCAAAGACATATGATACAACGACAATGGAAGATGGTGTTTCCTATCGGAATGCGGGAGTTCCTTATTTCTTGAATACAACTGATACTTGTTCTGGAGAAACAAAGGATGATGGTGAATATACTTGGACACAACTTCATTATCATACAGAATCCGATAATACGGATACGTATAGTGAAAAGGTGATGAAGGCTAATATTGCGGTATTTGGAAGTATGGCTATCGCTATCGATCAGCTTCCAGCTATGTCTTTAAATATGCAGGCTACCATTGATGATTTAAAGGAAAGCTTTAATGAAGATTTAGCTTTAGAAGCGGGTGTTTCTAAAAAGGATTGGGACAAGGCTTTAGCTGTTTTCGAAAAAGAAGTGGATGCACTAAATAAAGAGGGTCAAGACATTAATGATCGTTATGTAAAGGCGATAAACTCTAAATTGGATATTACTTCGATTCAAAAAGAAGGAAAAGCCTACAATGAAAAAGTATTAGACTTATTTAAATACGTACAGGATAACTTTGTCGGAATTGTATTCTCGAGTGATGTTGTGATGAAACACGTGGGATATCAAAACAACATTGAATATATGGATGAAATTATTCAAGATTTGAAGAAAGACAAAGTAAGTGATGCATTGGATGTGGCATACCAATTAAATGGTTTGTGTGAATACAATTATTACTTATTCTCACCAAATGCGGCTGCTAAAATTGATGCGCATGCAGATAAGGCGGTTGAAAACAATAAGTGGTGGGGCAATGATAAAGGCTACTATTTCACAAATACAAAAAACGCTACAACATCTTTATTAAATAAAGAAGATGGAGATGATGTAAGTGAAGAAATTAAAGTATATGAAAGTGCTAGAACGAAACAGTTAGATTATTATAAAGAAGTGCTTGAAAATGAAATCTTGGCAATGAACAAGATAGATCAATAAATACAATGGGAGCTGTAACGAATAAGTAAATTTTATTACTTATGGAGTTCAGCTCCTTTCTTTT
>NZ_JAHQVB010000170.1 GCF_019052655.1 Holdemanella porci | reverse complement strand
TGACCTTTCCATCCAACAAATTTATATCCTTCTTTAGCTGTTACAGCTGGAATTAAATATTGTTCATCACTATTTTCATCAAGATTTAAGAAAGTAACTGGACCTTCTCCATATTCAGTAAATGAACCATATTCTGGATTTACAGTGAAGTAAACATTTGAAGTTCTCTTAGTTTCTGGAGTTTCTTCTTTTTCAAATACAGCTTCAATTGAAGCATATCCATCAGTTGCGTCTTCATTATAGAAGCATAATCCTGTTACACCGAATGTTTTAGCATCTGCTCCCCATTCGATAGCATCAGCTCCCTGACCTTTCCATCCAACAAATTTATATCCTTCTTTAGCTGTTACTTCTGGGATTACAAATTGTTGATCATTGTCTTCATCTGAATCGAATTTAACTGGATTAGTTCCATATTCAGTGAATGAACCTTTTTCTGAATCTACTGTGAATGTAACATGAGCAGTCTTTTTAACTACAGGAGTTTCAACTTTTTCAAATTGAGCTTCAAGACTAGCATATCCTTCAGTTGCACCTTCAGCAAAAGCACATAATCCTGTTACACC
>NZ_JAHQVB010000169.1 GCF_019052655.1 Holdemanella porci | reverse complement strand
TTCTGAGAATGGATTTGCGTACTCTTTTACACTCATTTTATCCATTGCTATATCGTGCATTTCCTGCTCTCGAATATATTTTGCAACTGTCGCATCATTCAACCCTACAGTACTTACATAATATCCTTCACTCCAAAAATGTCTGTTTCCAAACTTATATTTCAGATTTGCATGTCTGTCAAACATCATTAATGCTGACTTTCCTTTCAGATATCCCATAAATGCAGATACAGACAATGATGGAGGTATCATAACTAGCATATGTACATGGTCCCTCATCAAATGTCCTTCTATTATTTCTACATGCTTGTATCTACATAATTCTCTCAATATTTCACCTAAATCTTTTCTATATTGATTGTATATCACTTTTCGTCTATACTTTGGAGTGAAAATGATGTGATACTTACACATCCATTTTGTATGTGCTAAAGAGTTTGCTTTATTAGCCATTATAATCACCATTCTTTCTTATTTTGATAGCTTGAACACCTTCATTATAGAAAGAATGGTGATTATTTTGTATAACATTTTTTTGATACCACCCGCATAGCAGGTGGTTTTGT
>NZ_JAHQVB010000035.1 GCF_019052655.1 Holdemanella porci | reverse complement strand
AAATGAAATCTACAGGTGAGGCTTTGGGTAGTGATGTAAACTTAGAAAAAGCATTGTACAAGGCTTTAGTAGCTTCTGGAATTAATATTCCTTTACATGGAAGTGTATTACTAACAATTGATGATGATAATAAACAGGATGCTTTAGAAATCGCAAAACGTTTCTATAACATTGGATATGGAATTTATGCGACGAAGGGTACAGCTAAATTCTTAGAAGATAATGGCTTATTTGTACATGTAGCGGCCAAAGTCAATGAGGATAATGGAAATGAAACGGTATTGGATATTATTCGTCATGGACATGTAAACTTTGTCATCAACACAATGTCAAATAAAGATAATTCTACAAGTAAAGATGGATTCTTGATTCGTCGTGTGTCTGCAGAAAACAATATTTCTTGTATGACAAGTTTAGATACGGCACATGCCTTAATTAAAGTATTGGAATCTTTGAGTTTCTCAATGGTTTCTATGAATGAAATGGGTAAATAGAGTGTGAGAAATCATGCGCTAATTTTTTATAAAAAATTAGCGCTTAACTGTTGACAGTGCTAAAAAAGCGACTATAATGATAATTGAAGTTAGAGATAAGTCAAAAGATATCCCGTAACTTGAAGATAGATTTCATAATCTAGAAATCAGGAGGCGATATTTATGAAGTACTATCCAATGTTTGATTTATTTGATGATTTCTTTACAGGAAACACAACTAGTGATGTCATGAAGACAGATATTGTGGAAAAAGATGGAAACTATGAAATGAGCATGGAACTTCCTGGAGTTAAAAAGGAAGATATCCAGATGGAATTGAAAGATGGATATTTGAAAGTAACTGCTACACATGGTTCGAACACAGAAGACAAGGATGAAAAAGGTCGTGTCGTTCGTAAAGAACGTGTTAGTGGATCTTATTCAAGAAGCTTCTATGTTGGTGAAGGTATTCATCAGGAAGATGTTAAGGCATCCTTTGACAATGGTGAATTGAAGATTGTTGTTCCTAAGGAATCACCTAAACAGATTGAAGAAAATAAATTTATTCCAATTGAATAACTGTAAGAATACGCCTAAATGGTGTATTCTTTTTTTTAAGGAGATATTATGAAGATAGAGGTAATAAATGAGAAGCGTTTAAATCATATTCATTATTGCAGAATACATAAAGAGAATAATCAATTGTCTGGTTCTTTTTGGGTTCCTTCCAAATCAAAATCTAAGAATAAGAAGATGTTTAGTATCGAATTAAATGATAGTGATTTTTTGGTTTGCGATCCTGAACATATTTTTAAACAAAAGATTTCAGGGAATAAGCCTAGTGAATGTATTCTAAATTTGATGAATATATTGATTCAAGAGGATATGGAGTTTCTTCAAAAACTTGAAATGAAACTTGAAAGAATAGAAGATCAGTTAATGTCACATACGGGGTCTCATTATGAGTCGCAAATCTTTGAAATGAGGAAAACGATTAGTACTTTTGATTCGTATTATGATCAGATGATTGAAGTGGTACAAAATTTACAGGAATTTTATAAGGGTTTTGAAACATTAGAGAAAAGACTAACACGTCTATCGAATGTTACGGATCGTTTGGCAGAGTATTCCATTCAGCTTCGTGAAATGCATCAAACACAAGTGGAGATGCGTCAGAATCAAATCATGCAGTTTTTGACAATTGTGACTACCATCTTTATGCCATTAACATTAATTACTGGATGGTATGGTATGAATTTTAAGGCTATGCCAGAATTAGATACTTCCTATGGATATTTCATTGTGATGGTAGTTTGTATATTGATTATTATTTTAGAAGTGATTTACTTTAAAAAGAAAAAATGGTTTTAACTATAAAAAGCGCTTGTTTCAGTGTATGATTTAGGTAGAGAGCAGGTGTTAGTATGTCTGTGAATATTCGTATTATGCAGAAGGGTTTCTTTCGTAGAAAAAAATTTATAATCGATGATTTAGTTAAACTGTCTCACTTATCTTTTGGGGTTATGGATGAAAATTGTCAATTAATTCCGAATCAGATAGGGGATCATACAATCTTATTTGATCACAAATATCTTCAAAGAGGAATTGAAATCTATATTCAAAATCATGATATTTGTCTGAATTTAAGTCTTCCTACAAGTATGGATGAAATTCACTTGTTTTATTATTTAGTGAAAGTATATTGTGAATATATGGATACTGATGAATTTGTGAAAGACGATTGGCTAATGAACATAAAGGATATTGATTTGCAGATGGTGTATGATAAAAGAACGAGTGCCGATGCACTTATGGACTTGAAGAGTAAACTATCGAATCATAAGTATTTTGAAATCTTTGGCATTCTTCATCCGATTTCAATTGGGGAAAATGAATTGAATGATTTTGACACAGATTTAGATTTGTTTGGACAATATCTACATAATCAACAAGCTTTGGATGCATATTATGCCACGCCAAGAATCTATAATGTACATGGTAGAAGAATTGGTATGTATGCACTAGGAGTTGATATACTAACGATTCTTCCGGTAGAGCCTTATGTGGTATTGAATCAAATTGAAGGGATAGAAGAATGGTATGTATTTATGAATGACAGCCTTGTGAAGTATCATGATTTAATGAGCTTCATTAAAAAGTTTGATTATTATGATGCCAATCATAGAATGGTATGTTTATCGAAAGAAGAGATTTCAGAGGTTTTAAATACGCTTGCTATACAAAAAATATGAGCAGCTAATCAAATAGCTGCTCATTAACTGTATCTAGCGTTCCTTGAAAGAAATCATTTTTTCCTCCACCACGAACTGGATGTCTTTCTTTGAGTTGTAAGAATATATCTTTAGAGTTAGTCATGAACCGATAATTATCTTTTTGTTTAGAAACGAGTAAAACATAGTTGTCACTAAAAGATACAAGCTTATTGTAGTAATACAATTGTGTATCTCGATCGAGTTCATCACATAGAATAATTTGATTTTCTTTACGCTCAATGATTAAGTGATCGATCATCTCTTTGTTTAATTGTTTGATTCTTTGTTTCAAAGCATAATTTTCATCTAATACGCGTTGTACATTGAATGATAAAGCTTCAATGTTTGAAGACAATTGATTGGAGATTTGAATAGACTGATCATGTTTTAAGACATAGTCTTCATAGGCAAGTTTTCCGCATAAGAAGAATAGGCGTGTGCCTTTTTTGATCTTCATCGATTTAATGATTTTAAACAATCCCACTTCAATCGTACTTTTTACATGGGGTGCGCAACATGCGCATAAATCTACATCTTCAATTTCGACAAGGCGTGGTTTGTCTAAGTCAAGTTTTGCACGATATTCCATGTTGGAATAATCCTCTAAGTAATAGGACTTAACAGGTTTATTTGAAAAGATGACAGAATTCACTAAAGCTTCAATTCTTTTAATTTGATCATTATTTAAGTCCATCGCATAATCGGCTGTAATTTCATTGTATCCTAAATGAAATCCAACATTATCCACATGAAATTCTTTGTGTATCAATCCAGAAAGAATGTGTTCTCCTGTATGATGTTGCATATTGGTGTAGCGATGAGTCCAGTCAATAATACCTTGTACATCACCATTTAATGCAGAGTGCGTATAATGATGAATTTCATCATTTATGATTTGTACATCCACCACATCAATACCATTTAACGTTCCTTTGTCACATGTTTGTCCACCTTCTTCAGGAAAGAAAAGGGTTTGATCCAAGATTATGTCGTATAATTCATCCTTTTTAACACATGAAGCAACATGGGCATGAAATGTTGTTTGGTAGGGTTCTTGTTCGTATAGTTTTAAAGTCATATGTATCACCGCAATTAATCATAGCATAAGTGATATAAACTTTGACAAATAATTAAAAACATATTAGACTTATATGGTTTGAACAAAGATGTTTTGCTTCCCAACCATCTTTAAAAAAACAGGAGGGTAAAAAATGAATAGAATTAAAACGGAAGTTAAAGAAGTGAGTGTATTACTTAGAAGTATACCTTCACTTACGATGACACTTTTTATTGTTTCGGTCATCACTATGAATCTTTTGGCAAACAAAAGTATTAACTTGCCATTTAGCTTTATGGCACTAGATTGTGGAATTGTGGTAAGCTGGCTTTCCTTCTTATGTATGGATGTCATCACAAAACATTTTGGTCCTAAAGCTGCAACACAAGCATCACTTGTAGCGGTGTTGGTGAATTTAGGTATGTGCCTAGTTTTCTTCTTGGCATCAAAGATTCCTGGCGTATGGGGTGAATCCTATGTAGAAGGATCAGAAGCCATTATTAATGGGGCATTAGACGGAACAATTGGTGGTACTTGGTATGTACTATTTGGAAGTACAATTGCGTTTATTGTTTCTGCCATTGTGAATAACTATACGAATTCCATGTTAGGTAAGATTTCTAACAACAACAGCAACTTTAAATCGTATGCATTCCGCTCTTATGTATCTACTGGTATTGGTCAGTTTTGCGACAATCTAACGTTCGCATTAATCGTGTCACACCAATTCTTTGGATGGACATTGGTACAATGTGTTGTGTGTGCCTTTACAGGTATGATTGTAGAAACACTATGTGAGGTCATCTTCTCATATCCTGGTTTCAAGATTCTACAAAACTGGAAGAAGAATAAAGTAGGTAGAGAATATTTTGAATATATGAAAGAAAGCAGTCGTTAAGCTGCTTTTTCTTTTGTTTAAAGTTGTTCTAATAATGCTTTTGTACAATTATAGGTATTTAGTCTTTGCGTTGTTTCTAAGATGCCTGTTAATATCTCTTTCGTATCTTCATCGACCAATTCACCATTTGGTTTGTAGTCATATAGGATAATTGGCTCAACAATATAAACACCTTCGCATGCATCCTCTAAATAAATCGCATAATGTGTATCGCTAATTGTATATAAATACATATATTCTTCAGATTCATTGTATGTGCAAGATAGTACAGTGCCGACTGGATATTTTTGACTAAATGAAATAGAATGTTCCAAATCATGATTAATTAAATTTTGATCGATGTCCCTTAAAATATTTCGTACAAAATCCAGAGCGCTTTTTTGAACAATCTTTAACTCTTCTTTCATGCATTCAAACCGCAACTGATCAACAACATCGAATTCTTTGGCATGGATTGGTACAACTTTATTTTTATGATTCTTAGAATTGATTTTTAAACCAAACTTTTTCTTGTTGTAGGTATATAAATACACATATTTAATTTCATCAAGGCGACTTTCTAGAATGGTTCCTACGGAATATTCTAATTTATGTTCAAGCCCTCATTCAAGCCAACCATATCATCTTAATTGACATTATCGATGTCTAATACATATATTGTTTTAAAAAGTGAATCAAACTTGTTTAAGTAATGTGATATAAACAAGTTTGATTGATAATGAAATAAAAGTAGTATGAAAACGATTACAAACATGTTAATATGAAATTAGAAAAGGAGGACATAGTAAGATGACATTAGATTGGCTAGTTTACGTATTAGGTATAGTAGTTGTTGTTTTCTTAGTTGGTATGTTCTTCAAGTATAAAAAGCACAATCGATATGCCGATAAATTTGAAGACACATATCCAGACGCAAAGTAAGATTATGAAAAAGAGACAGAGAAAAAAGAATAATAAAAATGTTTTTATTCCGTTGATTCCTGTTGAAATGACGGAAGAAGAGGTAAAACAAATTTTGAAAACTAGAGAGGGGGATAAATCCGAGGATAGGTGTAATATGCATCATAGTACTTGTGATGGTGTTCATGTTTCAGATGAGCTTTCCTAAATGGGGATTCATTTCTATGGTTGTTCTACTTGTAGGTGGAACTATTTATGGATTTTATATCCATGATTACTTACAAGAAATGATGTGTGTTGCAGATATTGGGTTTTTTGTGTATGCGCATGAGCATTTTAATAAATAAATTCAAAATTATTCGATATTTCATTAAGAATGGAATATTCAATGAAGAAAAGGCAATTTAGATTTCTAAGTTTGATCATAATACAATAGAAGCTTTAGTACATTCTCAATTATTAGTATAAGTAGATGGTCGTGTATATTTGGATAAACCATTGTATGACTATAGATACAAAGAAAAATATATCTATTATGGAGAAATCATATTGTTGATCATCCTCTTAATATTTGCGCTTTATGTATCTTATTTAAAAACCACATTGTTTTGGAGAGAATGATATGAAAAAAAATCGGATTCAAAGATTACAGGAAGATATGAATGAAGATCTTCAAAAATATTTAGATGAAGACTTGTTAGATACAACTCCAAAAGAAAAGAAGGAATCTACTTTCTGGATGAAGTGTGTAGCTATATGTTTGTTATGCAGCTATGGAATTGCACAATTTCTAGGAAGAGTATTAGGTGATAAACAGGCAATAGTGCAATATGGACTTGCGGGTATAATCGTGATTTGTGCACTCGCTTTCTATATTTGGCTACGAAGAAAGTATAGGTAATGATTATGAATGATAAACAGAAAAACATTATTGATAAATTGAACAAGGATAATGAATCCTTAAATCAAGGACATAAATCCATGGTGGAATATTCTAAAGGAATGATTTGTATAGGCTTATTTGTGGTGTGTTTCTTGATTTACTATTTTACGAAGAATATATTTTTTCTGCTTGGATTTTTATCATTTGAAATCTTTAATTTGATTTACGCAAAGAATGATAAGAAGAAGATTGGAATTGGTATTATAGTTGGAGTTGTAATCTATATTATTTTGGAATTGTGGATATAATCATATTGGAGTGAATCCAATATAAAAGATGGGCTGTTGCAGCATGTGTAACAGTACTTTTTGAATAGAAATTTAGTATTGAACGATTCATTGATTAATGTATTTTACGTAGGAAAACAACAAATGATACGTTTGAATGAAAACAAATAAAAACTGTATGAAAACGATTACAGACATACTGATATGAAATTAGAAAAGGAGGTGGACCTATGAAGAAGTATGCAGCGACATTGCTAAGTGTATTGTTGGTGTGTGGATGTTCGAATATAACACCAAATAATGAAAAAGTAGAGGTTAGTCAGGAAAAGCTAGAGAATATGACAGCCTTATATACTGGTCTTGCAGAAGCGAATGAAACGATTGATAATAAGTCGAAGATTGGTGTATGGGCCTATTATGAGGATGGTACAAAAGAATTCATTACACAAGGATGGACCGTTAAAGAGCCTGTCACATTAGAAGCTGGAAAGACTTCAGAAGTTACTGTTGAATATCAGGGCTTAGAAAGTACGATTTCAGTGGAGTGCAGTGAAGTGGATGAAGCATCCTTTAAAGCAGAGTCACAATCGCCTAATCAATCGGATTTGGAGGTTACACATTCTAAGTGGTATGGAAAGAAATTGACATATACAGGAAAAATCATAGCTCGCGTAGATTATAAAGGTATTAGAGGATATATGATCAATATCTTTGATGATAAGTCTCGTGTTTCTGTGCTTGATTTCAATAAAGAATTTGATTTTAAAGAAGGTCAAACCGTTACATTCTGGGCATATGGTCTTGGGCGTGTGGAAACAAAGGGTTTGTTTGGAAAAGAGAGAAGTTGTATTGCGTTTAAGGCAAAATATATGGAAGAAGTATAATGACGTATAAAGAAAGTAAGGTGAAATAATATGTGGAATCGACAACAAGTTAAAGAACAAGCTAAACAAATCATGAAACGAAACTATTGGAAGATGTTTGTAGTTACGCTGATTGCAGGAATATTGAGTACTGATTATGTGACTGTTATTCAAGAAGTACAAGATTTTGTACCTGATGATGTATTGCCAAGTATTTTTTCTTCAATCCTTTCATTTTTATCAATGGGATCTATTGTAGGATTATTATTTTCTATCTTCATTGGTAATGTCATTGTAGTTGGAAAAAGTAGATATTTTATCAAGAACCATGATGTAAATCCTGAGCTTGGTGAAATCTTTAGTGGTTTTAAAGGCAACTATTTAAATGTAGTAAAAATCATGTTTTTGATGAATTTAAAAATATTACTATGGCTATTCCTATTCATAGTGCCTGGATTTATTAAGGCTTATGAATATTCTATGATTCCATATCTGTTGGCAGAAAATCCTAATATTACTACAGATGAAGCCTTTTCTTTGTCCAAACAAATGACGACTGGACAAAAGATGGATTTATTTGTCTTAGATTTATCATTTTTAGGATGGATCATTCTAGGTTTGATTTGTTGTGGAATTGGTATTCTATTTGTGTTGCCATATCCAGAAGCTACAAACGCTGAAGTTTATTTAAACCTAAAAGAATCTGTAAAGATATAAGGACGGATACTAGTACCAATAATTTAGGAGATATTTTTATGGATGATACAAATAGATACACTCATTATCTAGTTTTATTTTTTTGTTCTATGATTATTCCTGCAATGAATACATCTGCAGTATCGATAGCACTTTCGAATAATATCGTAGATTTAATTTTTTATATCATTGATTTTGGAGTGTTTGGATGGGGTATTAAACGGTTAAAAGAGAAGGATGAACATCCTATTGGCATTATATTAGCTGTAACAGCTATAGAGGATTTAATCATAAGTTTTATGTGCAATATTACTTTTACTACATATATTGTTCAGGCAGTTGTGATTATTGTATATGCGGTTTATTTAAATTATAAGAAATAGAATAATTAAATCACGCAATAAGAAAAGCAGGAATCTATTTCCTGGAAGAAATTACTAGTGTGTGGTTATGGGTTGTTTCAACTTTTAAGAAGATTGTTGGAATCGGTACTGTAGTTGGAGTTGTTCTACATAGTCTTATAACGCTTTTATGTGGGTAATCCTATGAAAAAGAAAGTAATGATTATTGGTTGTATATTACTGGCTTTGATCCTATCAATTGCAATCTATAGAAAACACGTGGAAAGTAATATAATCTTCCATTCATTCAACGAGCCGGTGAATATCAAGGTTGGAACAAAGTTAGAGGAAACACCTATTGAGTTTTATCATACTGAGAATATAGATGGTAACAAGGTGACTCATGAGTATATATATGATCAGGATATTGTTAATGAGGTTCAACCGGTAACTGTAAAAGTACATTATCAAATATTTACTTTTACAAATACTTATGAGCTATTGATAGTGGATTAATAAAAATCCGATAAATTTTAAACCAGAAAGGAAAAAGTATGTGTAGATTACTTTGTTTAATTAACTAATTTATACATATTTTGAGGAATGAATATGCTAAGGTATACAAGAAATAAATATAGAAAAGAATCGATATCTGCAAAATTAATTGAAAAAAAGAGGATGAGTATTTTGCTATTCCTGGAAAAGTGCCAAGTCCAAAAGCTTTTTATGAATTGATTTTTATGACTGAAGAGGGAATGAAAACTTTTGAAGTTTTTGCGAATTTTGTTTAGAAAAACACTTGTTTTAGTGACTTATATAGATATGGAATATAACCATAATGTGAGAATATGCTTTAAATAAGGCATAAAAAAAGCACCTGGCAAATGCTAGGTGCAATCTTTGACAAATGGTGGTCTCAGTCGGAATCGAACCAACGACACAAGGATTTTCAGTCCTTTGCTCTACCAACTGAGCTATGAGACCACATGGTTGCGGGAGAAGGATTTGAACCAACGACCTCCGGGTTATGAGCCCGACGAGCTACCAGACTGCTCTATCCCGCGATGTGAATTAATTAAGATGGCGCAGAAGCTGGGATTCGAACCCAGGCGCCGCTCGCACGACCTACCGGTTTTCAAGACCGGACCCTTCAGCCACTTGGGTACTTCTGCATATGTATAATTGGTGGACCCTGTAGGACTCGAACCTACGACCCGCCGGTTATGAGCCGGATGCTCTGACCAACTGAGCTAAGGGTCCAAGTTAAACTCGTTGGTGGCTGGAGTGAGACTCGAACTCACGACCTTCCGGGTATGAACCGGATGCTCTAGCCAACTAAGCTACCCAGCCGAATTAAATAAAATAATGGTCGGGATGACAGGATTTGAACCTGCGACCCCTTGATCCCAAATCAAGTGCACTACCAAGCTGTGCTACATCCCGATATTTTTAGAAAAAAATAAATGGCGCGCCCAGCAGGAATCGAACCCACAACCTTTTGATCCGTAGTCAAACGCTCTATCCAGTTGAGCTATGGGCGCATTTATTTCAACTGAGCTTTTGTGTCTCGCTCAGTGCCCATTAAATATACCATCACTTTAAAATGATTGCAAGCACTTTTTTAAAATTTTTTTAATTTTTTTTAATTTCGTGTTTTTACACTTATATACGTAGTATAATTACCTATATATTAAGTAAGAAGAAGGAGATTTAAATCATGAGTAACATTGAATCAGTAAAAGGACACTTAATCGTATCTTGTCAGGCACTTCCAGATGAACCTTTACATTCATCTTTTATTATGGGACGTATGGCTAGAGCGGCTAAATGGGGAGGCGCTAAAGGTATTCGTGCTAATACTGTAGAGGATATTAATGAAATTCAAAAAGAAGTTGATTTACCAGTTATTGGAATTATTAAAAGAGTATATGGGGACTGTCCAGTATTTATTACACCTACAATGAAAGAAATTGATGAATTGATTGAAGGGGCACATCCAGAAATCGTTGCCTTAGATGCAACTTGTCGTGTTCGTCCAGATGGAAGAACTTTAGATGAATTGTATGCTGATATTCGTGCTAAGTATCCAGAACAAAAATTAATGGCAGACTGCTCTACATTAGAAGAGTGTCTTCATGCAGCCCAATTAGGCTTTGATTTTGTAGGAACAACATTAGTTGGATATACAGAAGAAAGTAAGGGCGATAAAGTTGAAACAAATGATTTTGAGTTAATGCGTAAATATTTAGAACAATCAAACGTACCAATGATTGCCGAAGGAAATATTGATACACCAGAAAAAGCACGCCGTGTATTAGAACTTGGATGCTTTAGTGTTGTAGTAGGATCTATTATTACTCGTCCTCAATTAATCACAAAACGATTTGTAGATTGCATTGAGGGATAAGTATGTTAAAGAAGGAACAATTAGAAAAATTATTAGAACGTTGTATGGCTTCTTCTTGTGATTTTGCCGAAATCTTTGAAGAAGAAGGTACAACCGAATCTTTATCCATGTTGAATGGAAAATTAGAAGATACAAATGTATTGATTCGTGCCGGCATTGGAATTCGTCTATATAAAGGTGTGCAATCTGTATATGGATACACAAATGAAACAAATGAAGAATCATTAAATACCTTAGTGGATGATTTGCGTGGAGGATTTGGCATAGAATCTAAATCCGTATCTGTCTCTTTGGTTGAAGAAACTCATGAAAATCTTCATCCAATCAAGGAAAATCCTGTCAAAGCTTCATTAGAAACGAAAGTTGCCTTAATGATACGTGCAAGTGATGCGGCAAAGGCATATTCAGATCAAATTCAAAAAGTATCTGTAGGGTTGGCAAGTGTATGTCAAAATGTACAGATTTCAAATAGTGAAGGAAGACTCGTACATGATACAAGAATTCGTTGTCGTATGTCTGTATCCTCTTTTGCCCAAGATGGTCAAAACTTGCAATCTGGTTATGAAGCACCAGGTGCAAGTAAAGGCTTAGAATTCTTTGAAGAAAGAACACCAGAATCTATTGGACAAGAAGCAAGTCGTATTGCATTAGTATTATTAGAGGCGAAAGATTGTCCATCGGGAAAAATGCCGGTCATTATTGATAATGGCTTTGGCGGTGTTATTTTCCATGAAGCTTGTGGACATGCTCTAGAGGCAAGTTCAGTCAGTAAAAATCAGAGTGTATTCTGTAATAAATTAGGTCAAAAAGTCGCAAGTGATAAAGTTACAGCTATTGATGATGGCACAATTCCAAATGCGTGGGGCTCACAAAACGTCGATGATGAGGGTAATCCCCAACAAAAACGTGTATTAATTGAGAATGGTATTTTAAAGAGTTATATGATAGACCGCTTGAATGGTCGAAGGATGGGTCTTGAATCGACTTCAAGTTCGCGTCGTCAGTCTTATAAATTTGAACCAACTTCACGTATGACAAATACATATATTGCGGCTGGAAATGATGATTTTGACCAAATGTTTGAAGGAATTAAGCGAGGACTATATGCGAAGAAAATGGGTGGTGGAAGTGTAAATCCACAAACCGGAGAATTTAACTTTGCCGTATTAGAAGGTTATTTAATTGAAGATGGCAAGATTTCGTATCCAGTAAAAGGGGCTTCTTTGATTGGTAATGGTGCGGATATCCTATTTAATATTGATCGCGTTGGTAAAAACTTAGAGCGTGGACAAGGTATGTGTGGCTCTAGTTCTGGTTCAATTCCTACCGATGTAGGTCAGCCAGCCATTCGTGTTTCACAAATTACAGTAGGAGGTACGGCCAATGAATAAACAAGTATGGATTGAGAAAGCACTTGGCCTAGGTATTCAGGAATTTGAAATCTATCAATCTACAACGGTTGAAAAAGAAATGACTTGGTTTCAAGGCCAAATGGACACTTTAGTATCCAGTAAAGTGACAGGTACAAGTATTCGTGGAATTGTAGATGGAAAAATGGCCAATATGGCATTGGAAGAAATAGATGATTCTATGTGTGAAACTGTTTTAAAGTCACTGATTGCACAAGCACATATTATTTCAAATGAAGAAACCGATTCATTAAGAAAACCAGAACCAATTGAGTACGTAAAAAAAGATGTGACTTGGAATATGGCTAGTACAGAATATGTGAAGAATATTCTTCAAAGCTTAGAAGCTAAGATTCTAGCCTATGATCCACGTGTCATTCAAGTTGGATATTTAGGATATAGCCAAGGTAGTGGAAGTCGCAGTATTGTGAATAGCTTAGGCATGGATGTACAAGATGCAGATGAAATGCAGTACATTGTTGCCAGTGTTGTCGTTAAAGAAGAGGAAGAAGTCAAGGATGCTAGTTTAGTTGAAGTTGTATATGACTTTGAACAATATGATTTAGATTCATTCGTTTCTCGTGTTTGCGATAAGGCTTTAAATAAATTAAAGGCCACACCAATTCCAAGTTGTACATGTCCAGTCATCTTTGAAAGGGATGCGATGACATCTTTATTTGCCGCCTTTACTGGTTTATTTAATGGGGAATTAATGTATAAGGGAATTTCACCTTTAAAAGATAAGTTTAATGAACAAATTTTCTCTGAACAAATCACAATTATTGATAATCCAAAAAATACGGATTGTTTAAGTATTGCCAATTTTGATGATGAGGGGTGTCCAACTTCTTCAAAAACTTTGGTGGATCACGGAAAATATGTTATGATGCTTCATGACACAAGAAGTGCCAATCGAATGCATACAAATAGTACAGGAAATGGCTTTAAATCGGGCTATGCATCTAGCGTAAGTGTACAGCCAATGAATTGTTACATCGTACCTGGAAATGATAGCTTTGAGGATTTATGTACAAAAATTAAGGATGGCTTTGTCGTACAAAATTTAGCAGGTCTTCATGCTGGACTTGATTTTGTTTCTACAAACTTCTCACTACAATGTTCAGGCTTCTGGGTAAAGGATGGTAAAAGAGATAAGAATGTTACTTTGGTTACCGTCGCAAATAATTTCTTAAATATGATGAAACACGTAATTAGTGTGGGTAACGATTTAGATTGGAGTTATCACCAGGTTGTAAGTCCAAGTATCGCATTTGAAAAGTGTACAATTTCAGGGGAATAATTATGGTAAATGAATTTAAAAATGAAAAACTACAAGAAACATTAATTGTATTTAATAGAGAAAAAACAGATTCAGCGTTTAGAAACTTGTTGGATGCGTTTATTTCGACTAATTTTCTGATTCCAGCACAATGGGATAAAGATCCTTCTCGCAATGAAAAGGGCGTCTTAGTCTTTGAACCAAATACACAATTCCAATTGTCTTTGATTCAAAATGATAAGGGAGATAGTTTCTTTCCTGTCTTCTCAAGTATGGATCAATTGAAAAAATGGGATCAAGATAGTGAAATCCATTCCTTGGTTATGACATATAATCAATATATGCCATTTGTGAAGATGGCATTAAATCAGATTCATGGTATTGTGATCGATCCATTTGGAGCGAATGTTTTATTAGACTGCAACTTATTGGTTGAACTTGATAAAAATCGCGGTTCACAAGTGAGTGAAAATCCAATTCATAAAGGTGATAGTTTAAAGCTTCGTGATCCTATTTCAAGTGTAACAGAACTTCAAAGAGCTATCTGTGAATTTGGTGACTCTCACCCAGACATTCTTTCTATTTATTTGAAAGAAAGAATTGTGAAGGATCAGCCTAGCCACTGGTTCTTAGTTGTAGATATGATCAATGATGATAAACAAACAATTCAAGATTTAGGAAACTTTTGTACGCCTGTAAGTTATGGAAAAGGTTTTGAATTCATGTTTGGCAGTATGGAACTTGCCAAGAAAATTATGGCGGATACAATTCCAACATATGTAAAGGTTACAAAGTAATTAAGGTGCAATTCAGCACCTTTTTATTAAATGAAAAGAAAAAATAAGTAATAGTTTCGCATTTATGTATAGCTAATAGGAGGAATTGTAAGTGGCTTCTGAAGCAAAGATTAGAGCTAACAACAAATCGAATAAGATTAATACAAAAATGATTTGCCTTCGTTTAAGTTACAACACGGACGCAGACATCATAAAGAAATTGGATGAAGTCGAATCTAAAATGGGATATATCAAAGAATTAATCAGAAAAGATATGCAGGCTCAAAAAAAATAGTCTGCATTTTTTAGTGAATTAGTTTTTTGACATATTTTCTGTTAAAAATTGATGCCTTCTAGAGTATGTATGAGCACGAAATATTATCATAATAATAGGTAGAATATATTTGTCCGATTCTTATATAATAGAAGTATGAAATTACCTGAATATATATTAGAAATCATTCAAAAAATAAATGGTATTGGATATGAAGCGTATGTGGTAGGAGGATGTGTACGTGATGATTTACTAGATCGCTCAATTCATGATTATGATATTTGTACAAGTGCTAAGCCAGAAGTGATATTAAATCTATTTGATCGAAGTGTGGGAACAGGACTCAAACATGGAACGGTAACGGTTTTATCGAATTCACCCGTTGAAATTACAACCTTTCGTTTAGAGAGTGAATACAAGGATCATCGTCATCCGGACAGTGTGAAATATGTTTCAACAATTGAAGAAGATTTATCAAGACGTGATTTTACTGTGAATGCGATGGCTTATCATCCAAGTCGGGGTTTGATTGATCCCTATAAAGGACAATTCGATCTTAAAGCTAAAGTCATTCGATGTGTGGGTAATCCAGATCGAAGATTTAATGAAGATGCTCTAAGAATGTTGCGTGCCTATCGTTTTTGTGCAAAACTAGGCTTTTCGATGGATGAAACAGTAAAAAAATCCATCGATACAAATGCATCTTTGATTCAATATGTATCTATAGAAAGAATCGTACATGAATTAAAAGAAATCATGGAAACAAATCCACAAGTATTGGCAGATATGACACTTCTTTTAAAACCTGTATTTAATGAGTTGGATTTGGCATTGAGGTGTAGTCAAAACTCAATCTATCACTATACCGATGTCTTGCATCATACTTTAGATGCGATGTGCTATTTAAAACCATATGATGAAACTTTGGCCTTTGCGTTATTACTCCACGACCTAGGCAAAATACAAGTAAAGACAACTGATTCGAATGGAAAGGATCATTTTAAGCATCATGCGAAGGTAGGAAGTGAATTGTCTAAAGAGCTTTGTCGACGTTTTAAACTTACAAATGAACAAAGAAAGTGGATTCCATTCTATGTCTTACATCATGACGATAAATTTACCTGTGATTTAGATTGTATTTATAAGTATCGTGTTACATATCATTTGGATGAAGAACACTTGTTGAACTTGCTTCAAATTCGCTATTGTGATGCGATGGCCCATTCTGAATTAGGGCAAAAATCAGCTAAAGATGTAGAACTTTTCTATGCGTATTACATCCAAAATAGAAATCGTTGTATGAGTATATCTCAACTTGCGTTGAATGGAAAAGATATTATAGAAGCTACAAATTTAAGAGGAAAACAGATTCAAGAAGCTTTGAATATGTGTTTAAAATACGCTTTTTATCATCCGGAAAAGAATACGAAAGAAGAATTATTGAATATACTAAAAAATGAGTTATGACTTTTCATAACTCATTTGTGCTAATATCTTTTTAAAGTTTTTAAAAAACAATGTTACTGTTGTGCTTACCGCAATAAAGTCTGCGATTGGTTCTGCAACAAATACCGCAAAGATATGATCGGATAAGATGTTTGGTAAGATAAAAATCAATGGAATTAAGACAATGATCTTTCTAAAGATAGCTAAGAAAACGGAAATCTTGGCATTTCCAAACGCAATGAAGGTTTGCTGGCAAGAAATCTGAAGTCCCATCAATAATACGCATGCCATATAGATACGAATGGCCCAGCTTGCCATTGTCATCAAGTCTGAATCGTTTGTGAAAATAGAAATAAATACTTGAGGGAATAATTCCACTAGAATCCAGATGATACTTGCGTATGTGAAACAACATAGGGTTTGAAGTAAAAAGCCTTTTTTAACGCGCTGAGCATTTTTAGCACCAAAGTTGTAACTGATGATGGGTTGTCCACCTTGCGTTAATCCTTGTATTGGCATCATTGCAAACTGCATAACACTCGTTAGAATGGTCATACTTCCAATCGCAACGTCCCCACTAAATTTAGATAGTTGCATATTGAAACATAAAGAAATCAAGCTTTCTGTTGACTGCATCACAAAAGGTGCAATACCTAAAGCTAAACTAGGAAATAATAGGCTTGGCACGATTTTAAAATTTTCTTTTTTTAACTTAAGAACCGTCTGTTTACCACTCAAGAAATGAATGACCCAGATTGCACTGATAGCTTGCGAAATAATGGTAGCTAGTGCAGCCCCTTTTACGCCCATATTGAATCCAAAGATAAAGATAGGGTCTAAAATAATGTTTAAGATAGCCCCAATTAAAACGGTCATCATACTTGTTTTAGAGAATCCCTGACAAGAAATAAAGGCATTCATTCCGAGTGTCATTTGGACAAAAATGGTTCCTAAGGCATAAATACCCATATATTGTTTGGCATATACAATTGTTTTTGAACTTGCCTGGAATAATTGTAGTAATGGTGTTTGAAAAGCTAATAAACATACAGTTAGAGTTAATGAAATTATAATCAATGCGATAAAACAGTTACCCATGATTTTTTCGGCAGTAGGATTATCTTGCTTACCCATATATATACTAGCTCTTGGTGCACCTCCCATACCGACTAAACATGCAAAGGCGGATACAATCATAATAATTGGTAAACAAACGCCTACGCCTGTTAGGGCGATGGCCCCTACATCTTGAATGTGACCAATGTACATGCGGTCAACTACATTATAGAGTAAGTTAACAATTTGACTTAAGATGGCAGGAACCGCCAACATAAAGAGTAACTTACCAACTTTTTCATGTCCTAAATCTACTTCGGACGCTGTTGTGAATTTCATTTTATTTTGCTCCTTCTATTTTTTCATTCATTTTATTCATTGTATCAATCATACATTGAATATCTTTTATAGGAATATCCTTGAATAAAACTTGATTGATTTTATCAATCTCAATAGAGATTTTTGCTAATATAGGAATCGCTTCTTCCGTTAATTCAATATAAGAAATCCTTCTGTTTTCTGAAACTTTCTTCAATGTGATCAATCCCTTTTGTTCCAAACTTGTTATACTTCGAGAAACCAAAGCTTTTGAAACACCGAGTACAACACGAAGCTGTGTGCTTGTTGTAATGGATGTGTTGTTTTGTAGTAAAATCAGAATCGAAATTTCATTTGGGGAAAACGTGTATTCTGAAAATCGATCTTTGATTTGTTTGCCGTAATATTCACGCAATCGATTGGATAAACGTAAAAATTCTTCTATAGTCAACATATGCCCTCCTAATGTTCACTTGTGAACAGTTCAATTGTAAACAAGTGACAGAATTCTGTCAACGAATATTTAAAAAATATGATGTACGATAATTGACTACACAAATAATGTGGATATAATTAGACTGATTAGGGAGGAATATGCATGACGTTAAAAGAGTTAAAAATAGGACAGAGTGCATTGATTAAGGCTGTTGGAGGAATGGGTGCATTAAGACAACACTTTCTAGATATGGGAGTTATACCTGGAGCCGAGGTTACAGTTGTAAAGTTTGCGCCTATGGGTGATCCAATGGAATTGCAGATTCATGGTTATGAATTATCGCTTCGTTTAGATGAAGCTGAAAAAATATTGGTTGAATTAATTGATGAGAGAACAAGAAAGCATGAGAGTGCAGAAAATATAAATAACACCGTTCACCCTGGTTTAGGTGAAGATGGTAAATATCATGTAAAGGCAGATGAACATCCTTTGCCAGAAGGAACATGTTTGACATATGCCTTAGTAGGAAATCAAAACTGTGGAAAAACCACTTTGTTTAATCAATTAACGGGATCGAATCAACATGTAGGAAATTTTCCGGGTGTAACCGTCGATCGAAAGGATGGTCCAATCAAAGGGTATCCAAATACAATGGTGACAGATTTACCGGGTATTTATTCGATGTCACCTTATACGAGTGAAGAAATTGTATCGCGTAATTTTGTGTTAAATGATAAGCCTAAGGCTATCATTAATATTGTAGATGCCACAAATATTGAGCGAAATCTATATTTGACTATGCAACTCTTAGAAATGAATGTTCCGATGGTTGTTGCACTGAATATGATGGATGAAGTGTCCAACAATCAAGGTTCGATTGATATCAATGGTATGGAGGCTATGCTTGGAGTGCCAGTTGTACCGATTTCTGCGGCTAAAAACCAAGGTGTTAATGAACTGATTGAACATGCGATTCATATCGCAAAATATCAGGAAAGACCAGGCCGTTTAGATTTTTGTGGAGAAGATGATTTTGGTGGAGCCGTTCACCGTTGTATTCATTCCATCTGTCATTTGATTGAAGATCATGCCAAAAAGGTAGATATTCCTTTGCGTTTTGCGGCTAGTAAAATTATTGAAGGCGATAATTTGATTCTTGATCGTTTGGATTTAGATGATAACGAAAAAGAAATGATTGAGCACATTGTGCTTCAAATGGAAAAAGAACGTGGACTCGATCATAGTGCGGCCATTGCGGATATGCGTTTTTCCTTTATTGAAAAGGTTTGTGAACAAACCGTAGTAAAACCAAAGGAAAGTAAAGAGCGTATTCGAAGTGAAAGAATTGACCGTATTTTAACGGGTAAATATACCGCAATTCCTATGTTTATTGGAATAATGCTGCTTGTATTCTATCTAACATTTAATGTGGTTGGTGCATGGCTTCAAGGCTTATTAGAACTAGGTATTGATTGGATCACACAAGTAGTGGATGCATGGATGACAAGTGCTCACGTGAGTTATGCCGTACATAGTTTAGTGATTGATGGTATCTTTGCGGGTGTGGGTTCTGTCTTATCTTTCTTACCAATCATTGTGACACTATTCTTCTTTTTATCTATGATGGAAGATAGTGGATATATTGCGCGTGTAGCCTTCTTTATGGATAAACTATTAAGAAAGATCGGGTTGTCAGGAAGAAGTATCGTTCCTTTATTGATTGGATTTGGTTGTACGGTACCAGCCGTTATGTCGACACGTACTTTGCCTAGTGAAAGAGATCGGAAGATGACGATTTTGTTGACGCCATTTATGTCTTGTACCGCAAAATTACCTATTTATGCCTTCTTTGTGAATGCATTCTTTCCAAAACAAGGTGGCTTAGTTATGACAGGACTTTATGTTTTGGGTATCGTCGTAGGTGTTTTAGTTTCATTCTTATTTAAAAGCACTTTATTTAAAGGAGAAGCTGTTCCATTTGTGATGGAACTTCCTAACTATCGATTGCCTGGATTAAAGAATGTGAGTCAATTGTTGTGGGAAAAGGCGAAGGATTTCTTACAAAAAGCCTTTACGGTTATTTTTGTGGCAACCGTACTTGTATGGTTCCTTCAAAGCTTTAACCTACAATTCGATATGGTCAAAGATTCAAGTCAAAGTATCTTGGCAATGGTAGCCGGATGGATTGCTCCTGTATTTGCACCATTAGGACTTCAAGATTGGCGTATTGTGACATCTTTAATTAGTGGATTTATGGCTAAAGAAAGTGTCGTTTCTACACTACAAGTATTATTTGTAGGTGGTGTACATAATGCATTAACTACACTATCAGCTGCTTCTTTACTTGTATTCTGCTTGATTTATTCACCATGTGTAGCCGCAATCGCATCCATTAAACGAGAACTAGGCGTAAGATGGGCAGTCGGTGTAGTGGCATGGCAATGTGTACTTGCATGGATTTTAGCTTTTGTAGTTCATGTGATTGGTTCTGTATTATAAGTAGCTTTAATGCTACTTTTTTTTTGAAAAAGGATGGTTTATAATTTTTCCATATCTAAGGGAGCTAACTATATAAAATTCAAGTATTTTTTATGAAAAAGTTTGAAAATACAAA
>NZ_JAHQVB010000168.1 GCF_019052655.1 Holdemanella porci | reverse complement strand
CCTCTTTTTGTAGCAGGTGTTCCACGATGTTTAGGTTCTACTCCATCAATTTTAGTTCCTTTATGATTGTAAGAAGTATATTTTTCATCCATCTCAACTTCATTACCTACTGTGTATGGGACGTTCCTCAGTTCCTAGACTAACCAATAGTTTATGGCGCATATTAAAAACATTACGTTCATTCACGTTGATTTTAGCAGCTGTTTCTTTAAGAGATACACCATTCAATGTATCCAGGATAAGTTCATTCCATTTGGATTGGTCTTGATGAGAATAAAAAGTAAGCTGACCGCGGTCCACAACAAAACGTTTTCCGCATTCTTTACAACGAAGCATTTGTTTACCAGAGTTGGCAAAACCGCTTTTAATTAAACGAGGATGATAACATCCGCATTTAGGACAGTATTCAAAATGATACGTATTCATTTTATTGTTTGTATCTAGGTAATCAGTGATTTCACAATCAATCTTTTCGATTTGAAAAGATTGTAAAGCAGCGATAGTATCTTGGTTTAAATATTTTGAAGTTCTTGTCATAAGTGTAGTCTCTCTTTCGTTTACACCTATACA
>NZ_JAHQVB010000167.1 GCF_019052655.1 Holdemanella porci | reverse complement strand
TTGAATATTCGGTCCTTTTTTATTAAGCTGAAACTTCTTTATCCGTTACAGCGCCTTCATTTATAAATACGCTTTGTCTTAATCTATACGATCATAAACTATAATTTATTCGCTTATTTGTATTTCTTCTTAAGATTAATACTCAATATTATTGCAACAACTGATGAAATAATTAATCCTGCAACTAATGAAAATATCCAAAGATTATTTTTATTAAAAAGAAGAATAAAGGAAATATTCATAGATATTATGAAAAGTACAAAGAAAAGATTTAAAATTTTAGTATCTTCTTTCCAATAATTTTCTTTATCACTAGTGTTTAAACTATTGTAAAATTCAAACCCATTGTCTAGTTCTTTACCAACTTTAGTGCTTCTTATTTTGTTTGTTGCATACCAAATAAGTAGGTATATCATGTTTAAAAAAATAAAAATCACAGTATTCTTTGTCATGTTTGTTCCTCCACAAATTCTGATTTATCTATTGTATTACGTTGATTACTTTACAGTGAAAGGTGTCCATTCAATGTGGTTATATTCCATCACATCATTTGCTTTTTTCATTCCTAATTTTT
>NZ_JAHQVB010000034.1 GCF_019052655.1 Holdemanella porci | reverse complement strand
CTACAATAATTTAAAGCCGGTATTTTCACATAACCCTACACTATTTTAGAGCGCCATTGTTTTAATATCCACTCTTTATCATTCGTTGTCTTCATTTTATTGAGTACGGTCTCATCTTCAAGAGCCAAACATATTTTAGATAACACTTCCATATGTTCTCCACCCTTACCTGCAATACCAATAACAAGCTGTGCTTTTTCATCCCCAAACTGAATTCCATCCAATTGAATAACATCTTCTTGAACCGGTTTTATTTCGTCCTCTTCCTTAACTGCTTCTGTCATAATCGAATCTCCAGTCGACAACTGGAAGAACAAATTATCTAAAGCTGGATCTGCCAAGAAGTTTGATATTGTAACTATTTTCGCAAAAGGTGCAGATTTTTTTGCACGCTCTACCAAAGTTTCTTGTACGACCGCAACATCACAATCCACTGGAATATTATCCACAGAAGTATTAATTACAGTTAAGTCTGGTCGCACACCTTTTAAACGGTTTCTAAATTTAGTAGCTCCCATTGCACTAGATCCCATACCTGCATCACACGCGAATACGATCTTACGAACCAAAGAAACATCTAATAAAGCTTCACTTCTTCCTTTACTTTCTGCTTTCATAGACTGCATCTTTTTACTAGCTTCATCCAAATTCTTTTCCCCAGCGAGCTTAACAATTGGGCTTGCCACCAAGAATGATACGCCAGCCGCAATCAAAACACCTAATGCTGTCATGAACACAGAGCCTTTTTCTGCCATAGACAAGAAGGCAATAATTGAACTTGGACTCGATGGACCTTTCAATCCAATATTGAAAATAGAGTAAAAGGCAATTGCACAAATATTCCCTAAAATTGGAGCAACGATCACAACTGGATTCATCAAAATATATGGAAAATAAATTTCATGAATTCCACCTAAGAAATGGATAATAATAGCTCCAGGCGCAGAATCTTTCGTTGCTTTGTCTTTCGCAAATAACCAATAAGCTAATAGTACACCTAAACCAGGACCTGGATTAGCCTCCAACATATACATTATGGATTTGCCTGTTTGTGCAGCTTGTTCAGCTCCAATTGGTGTAAATATTCCATGGTTGATCGCATCGTTTAAGAATAAAACCTTAGCCGGTTCAACAAAGATTGCTACCAAAGGAATCAATCCCTTATTTACAAGTATATCAACTCTATATGTTAACACAGTCAAAATACCTGTCATAAAAGGGCCAATAATATAGTATCCTAATATCGCAATCAACATACCTAAAATACCGACAGAGAAATTATTGATCAACATTTCAAAGCCAGCAGGCATGTGTCCATCCATCATTTGATCAAATCTTTTAATTACCCAGCCAGAAAATGGTCCCATAACCATAGCTGCCATCAACATAGGTTGTCCTTGGGTTCCACCAACACCGGCAATACATCCAATAATCGCAATCGACCCCATCACAAGTCCACGATCACCGCCAACCATTCTTCCTCCGGTTGCCGCAATTAATACTGGTAATAAATAAGTCAACATATATGGTTGAATCGATGCCAATTGTTCATTTGGTAACCATCCGTCCGCAATAAATAAAGCTGTTATAAATCCCCAAGCGATAAAAGCACCAATATTAGGCATAACCATCGCAGATAAGCTTTTACCAAGCTTTTGAAGAGTTGTTTTCATAATTGTCCTTTCTTAGGACTTCTTTAATATACAGATAGTCCTCGTTTTTCACATTCTTGTTTAAAACTATCTGAAAGTAACGAATCACTGATCAATACATCCACTTGATCTAAATCACAAATTGTATATGTACCCTTTCTTTCCACTTTGCTAGAATCCATTAACACAATCACTTTTTTAGATCTTTCAATTGCCTTTCGCTTTAACTCACAATCCTCTAAAGATTCACACGTAAACCCCGTATCTTTCGCATAACGAGTTACACCAATAAACGCAACATCAAAGTTGACCTTCTCTAAGCAGCGAAGTCCATCCATTCCGTTGACACTAAAACTGCGCATATTTAGATTTCCACCTGTCACAAACACTTTCGATTTAGAAAGTTTTGCCATCTCTATAGCACACGTTAAGCCACTTGTATAAAAAATATTATTTTGATTATTTAAAACATGTGCCAACAATGTAGTCGTACTACCTGAATCTACAAAAATTGTCTTAGCTGGTTCTACAAATGATAATGCCTTTTGCGCTATCTCTTTCTTTTCGTTTGCATTCCGTCCGTAACGAAGTTTTAATACATCATCATTTCCAGAAACCACATCCATAGATTTGGCTCCCCCATGAATTCGAACAATTCTTTTAACTTGATCTAAATATTTTAAATCAGTACGCAATGTCATTTCAGACACAGAAGGAAATTTTTCTTTTAATTGTGTAAAAGTTACCGTTTGGTTTTCATTCACAAACTCTACAATTTCGTTTCTTCTTTGATCCATTACTTCCATACAATACCTCCTGTATTTACTGTATTTAGTATACACAAGATTCTCAGTTTAATAAAATCTATTCTTGTTCAAAATGAGCCAATAAATATTCTTCTGCTTCAGGACACCACAATCCCTTATGAGCATCTACGATATCTGCCAACGCAGTATATCGATCATCTTTTTCTCCCATTTCTCTTAAATCTGTTAATGCAACCAATGGCATATTTAAATGCGTATAAATCAACTTCTTTCCGCCTGGAATCTTAGGCAAATTTAATGTTGTTTCAGCCGCTGCATTCAAACCACCAATATGCGTAACCATAACAGCTGGATCAATACGATTTTCTGCTGTTAAGCGTAAAGATTCAATCATATCATCTGTATTTCCACCTGTAGTTCCCATTACATGTTTCGAATTATAGTGAACATCGTAAAAATTCATTCTTGCACTAAACTGTTTGTCCGTAGGTCCCGCAAAGAAATTTAAACATCCATCACGGCCTAATACAGCGCTTGACAATTCCACAACCGCTTCAACCGGCGCATAACAGAATACATCATCAAAACCAGTTCCACCTGTAATTTCTTTTAAGCCGGCTGCTGGATCTTCCATCTTTCCTGTATTCACGAAATGCAATTCAATTCCATCAGCTGCCGCTTCTTCAACCGGGAATAAGTGAGCTGCTCGATCTAATCTTTCTTGATTTACGTCCGCAACCACTACCATTTTAGGGCGAATATCTCTATGTAACGCATATGTTAATGCGCCCAGTCCCATAGGGCCTGCTCCTGCAAGAATCGCAAGTTTTCCATCTTTCTTAATTCCCATTTCATGTTTATACACACCCATCTGTGTATGATAAGCTGCATTAAATGCTCCAATCGAACATGACATTGGTTCAGCTAAACTAGCTTCATAATACGCTTTACCTTTATATTCAAGTAAGCATCCTAGCTCCATTACTTCAGCTGGAATAATGCAGTAAGTTGTATCTCCACCAAAAAATTCATAAGAATAACCAGGTGACCACATTGTTCCTTTATAGTTTAATGCTGGTTGTAAAGTAAACTTCATTCCCGGTTTAAATTTGTCTTGATGCTTAGCACCAACCTTAACAATATCACCCGCCATTTCATGTCCCATAATAGCTGGATGATCCGCAACATCTTCATGAACACGTTTATGATTCACTCCTAAGATGGCACATTTGTAAGTTGACATACAAACACTGTCTGAGACAACCTTTACTAAAATCTCATCTTCCTTAATTTTTGGTAATTCAAATTCGTCTAATCTTAAATCATTAGCTCCATGTAATCGCACTGCCTTTGCTTTCATTTTAAAAGTCTCCTCTCTCTGTAAATTGTTGTTTCAAAAGCTACATCTACATAATAACCGAATTATTTTAGTTGTCAACTGTTATTTCGAAAACATTTAACTTGCGAAACAACAATAAAAGGAGTATCCTATAATTAGATAAAGAAAAGGAGATCATTATGATTTATACAATTACTTTTAACCCCTCATTAGACTACGTTATTCAAGTCGATCATTTTAAGCCTGGTATCATTAATAAAACAAAATTAGAAGAAATCCTTCCCGGAGGAAAAGGCATTAATGTTTCAATTGTCCTATCCAATCTTGGACACGAAAGTACAGCCCTAGGTTTTATGGCAGGTTTTACAGGGGAAGAAATTGAACATCGATTAGAGAGTTATGGAGCTAAAACAGATTTCATTCATGTAAAGAAAGGATTATCTAGAATCAACGTAAAAATGAAATCAGATGAAGAAACAGAAATCAATGGTATGGGGCCTGATATTCAGCCAGAAGACATTCAAGAATTATTCAATCAATTAGATGATCTAACAGAAAAAGATATTCTCGTCATTTCAGGAAGCATTCCAAGTACTTTACCAGATACAATGTATGAACAAATCATGGAACGTGTTCAGAAAAAGAAAATAAAAGTTGTTGTCGATGCGACAAACAACCTATTATTAAAAGTATTAAAATATAAACCTTTCTTAATAAAACCCAACAATCATGAATTAGGTGAAATCTTTAATATTGAATTAAACACTCGAGATGAAGTCATTCCTTACGCCAAAAAGCTACAGGAAATGGGTGCTCAAAACGTATTGATTTCTATGGCAGGACAAGGTGCAGTGCTTGTAAGTGATAATAATGAAGTGATTCAAAGTAAAGCGCCAAAAGGAGAAGTAGTGAATTCTGTTGGTGCTGGTGATTCGATGGTTGCAGGCTTCCTTGCAGGATATTTAGAAACAACCGACTATGATAAAGCATTCATCAATGGTTTGTGTTGTGGTAGTGCAAGTGCCTTCCAAGTTGGTCTTGCCACAAAAGAAGATGTAGAAAACATAAAGAAAACTCTTAGCGAAAACTAAGAGTTTTTTTATTAATTAGTTTTTACGTACGTATTTCAAGCAGTCAAGAGTTACGGCGATAAGAATGATAATTCCTGAGAATACGAACTGTAAGTTAGTATCGATACCAAGAATTGTCAATGAATAAGTTAATGCAGTAAAAATCAATACACCAACTACTACACCAGAAATTTTACCGATACCACCAGTAAATGATACACCACCTACTACACAGGCAGCGATTGCATCCATTTCCCATCCTTGTCCATACGCAGCTGAACCAGAACCAATCATACGAATACATTCTAACCAAGAACCAAATCCGTATAAGATTCCTGCCAACATAAAGGCACCAAGAGTAACCTTAAACACTGAAATACCAGATACAGAAGCAGCTTCTGGGTTTCCACCTACGGCATATAAGTTTTTACCAAATTTTGTTTTATTCCAAATGAACCAAACAATCACAACTGCAGCTACTGCCCACAAAATAATTGTTGGAAAGCCACCAACTTTAGGAATAATCTTTCCTGGGATAGATTGATCAATACCACCAAAAGACACACCTTTTGTTGAATAAGTTACCAAACCAAAGATAACTAACATATTAGCCATTGTGGAAATGAATGGGTGCATTTTAAATTTAGCCGCAAAGAAACCGGCAATCGTTGTAAACATTGTACATAACACAACACAAACAACTAATGCTAAAAGAATTCTTCCGCCAACCGGCATAGTTGAGAAGTCAAATACATGACCGAATACTGAACCCGTGTTAGGCCCATTGTGCATAATAATTGTTGCAGCTGTCATACCCATACCAACCATACGTCCAACAGACAAGTCAGTACCAGCTAACATAATTAAACCAGATACACCTAATGCCAAGAACATTCTTGGAGATGCTTGTTGCATAATACTTAAAATGTTATTAACAGTAAAAAGTTGTAAACCATTCTTCTTAATTGGTGTAATGATACATAAGAAAATGAATACTAAAATAATCGCAATATACAAACCATTTTTCAATAAAAAATCACGAGTATTAAATGAGTACTTGTAGTTTTCAATTTTTTGAGCTTGTTTTTCTGCAAACGAGAAATTTGACATCTTCAATAAGTCAATTAAGTGATATTCAAATGTAAACGCATCATGTTTACGATCTTTTGCCTCTTGCATATTTTTAGTATATTCAAGTTTTGCATCGAATAAACGGTTCTTATAAATAAAGTTCTCTTCTTTAATTTCTTCTTTGTCACTAAGACCTGATAAAATATCTTTGTGTTCTTTTTCTAATTCTTTTAATTTTTTATCATAGTCTGCCTTAGCTTTTTGAACCTCATACTTATTACTTTCAACAACTTTGTTGTAGTAATCTGTTTGATAGTGATCCTTTAAATATTTTTCAGCTACTGCAATTTTGTCATTGATTGGCTGTTTGTTTTTAGCCTCGATTTCTTTGGCTTTTTGTAATTTACCATTTAATTCTGAAATACGAGCTTCTTTTTCGCTTTTAGTATAAATTTTATCTCTCTTTAGAACCTCGATTTCTTCAGAATATTCCAATACTTTATTTGTTCCTTCTTCTCTTAGTTCATCAATTTCAGCTTGGATCTTTCCTACATAATCCTCAATAGGTTTACGTAGTGCAAGCTCTTCATCATGACTAAGAATATTTGTAACTGTATTTGTCATAATTATCTCCTTTATAGGTATTTTGCACTGAGTCTTAACAACTCTTCCTGGTTAGTATCTTTTGTATTTACAATTCCGGCTAAGCGTCCATTTGACATAACGCCAATACGATTTGTAATACCTAAGATTTCTGGCATTTCACTTGAAACTACAATAATAGTTTTTCCTTGTTTAGCCATTTTGATGATCAATTCGTAAATTTCATATTTAGCACCTACGTCAATACCACGTGTAGGTTCATCCATCATGAATACGTTTGGTGATCTCTCTAACCATTTACCGAAGATAACTTTTTGTTGGTTACCACCAGATAGACTTGTAATCGCATCATTTGGTCCCATACACTTAGTTCTCATGGTTTTGATTTCTTTATTCGTAGCTTGAATCATCTTATTATCAGAAAGTGCTACCTTGCTCATATAAGAAGGTAAATTCGCAATCGTTGTATTGAATGTTAAATCACACTTTAAGAACAATCCATTTGCTTTACGCTCTTCAGTAATCAGGGCAAAACCATGTTCAATTGCTTCTTTAGCACTATTAAAGTTCATTAATTTATTGTCAAAATAAACACGACCTGAGGCTCTAGTACGGATACCGAAAATCGTTTCTAACAACTCTGTACGTCCAGCTCCTACCAAACCATATAGACCGAAAATCTCACCTTTTTTAACGTCAAATGTAATATCTTTTAAGTATGGCTCATATTTTGTTGATACATGTTGAATAGATAACATTGGTTCTCCAGGAGCATTATCAACAGGTGGGAATCGGTTATCCAATGAACGACCTACCATGGCTGCAATCAACTCATTCATGTTGGTTTCTGAAGTAGGTTTTGTCATAACCATTTTTCCATCTCTTAGAACTGATACTTCATCGCAAATTTCAAAAATTTCATCCATTTTATGAGAAATATAAATTAGCGAAATACCTTGTTTTTTCAACATACGCATCATATCAAACAATTTATTAACTTCTTGTGTCATCAAAGAAGATGTAGGCTCATCAAGTACGATAACCTTTGAATTATATGAAATTGCTCTGGCAATTTCACACATCTGTCTTTGTGAAACAGACATATTACGCATTGGTGTATCTAAATTCACTGTCATACCAAGCTTTCTAAAAAGCTCAGATGATTTCTTTTTCATTCGATCTTCATCTACTACGCCAAAAGCATTTGTAGGATAACGTCCCAAGAATAGGTTATCTTTAACATTTCTTTCAAGACATTGATTCAATTCCTGGTGTACCATGGCAATACCATTTTCAAGTGCTTCTTTTGGTCCAGAAAAGTTAATCTCTTTTCCTTCCAAGAAAATTGTACCTTCATCTTTTTGATATGTCCCGAATAGACATTTCATCATTGTTGATTTACCAGCACCATTTTCTCCCATAAGTCCCATAACTGTACCTGGTTTTAAATCTAAATCAATATGATCCAAAACACGGTTACGTCCAAAGGACTTACTCATTCCGCGTATAGATAAGACTAGTTCTTCATTCTTATCTGCCATAAAATCTCTCCTATTTTGTTTACTACTATCTAAATAATATTAGGGAGAAATAATTTCTCCCTAATAATTTTAATCCCTATGTTATTTTTGAATTATTTATTTAAGGATTCCTGTGTAAGAAGCTGCATTGTCAGTCTTAACCATGTTAATTGCGAATGCATCATATTTGTCTGGATTTCCTAAACGGTTTGTGATGTTAGATTCAGTTTGTCCATCTCCACCAATGTATTCAACATCTAAATTCAATAAGTCATCATATTTTTCTAATAATGGTTGGTAAGTTGAACTTAAGAAGTTATCAGATGCGTTGTAGATATTTAACCAAACACTCTTCTTAGCGTGATCTTTTTCATCTAATTGGTTAGAAACTGGAGCATAAGTAACTGTTGAATCTAAGAAATCTTTATAGTTGTCAGCAGTAACAGCAACGTTTAATGCATAGTAAGAACGTTGATCCTTATTGTATGTAAATACATCTGAACTTAATACGTTTCCAGCATCATCTTCTGTACCGATACCTGTATCGATATCAACACCATCTAATGCATTACGTAATACTCTTAATGTTAAATAAGCTTGAACGTCAGCATGTTGAGAAATTGTTCCACCATATCCTTCAGCAATTGCAGCAACTGCATCTGAGTTAGCATCGTATCCGAATGTAGGAACTTTGTTTTCTTTTGACCAAGCATTGAACATTGACATACCCATACCATCATTGTTAGAAGCTACAACGTCAACTTCATCACCGAATGAAGCAGTCCATGTACCGATTGTGTTACCAGCAGTAGCAGCATCCCAAGTAGCACCTGAAGAGTTTTTCATTTCTTGAGAAGCAAGTTCTCTTACTGTATAAGTTTTTCCATTAATTTCTAACGAGCCATCTTGAACACTCTTAGATTTACCATCATTATTAATACCAGCTGGATCACTTACGATTTCACCATCTTTTTCAACACCAGTTCCTAATGCCTTACGAACACCTCTTGTACGAGCAATAGAGTCATTGTGACCAACATCACCAATAGCTAATACGTAACCGATAACGCCATCTCCGTTACGATCTAATGTATCGATATTCTTTTCGATATATTCTTTAATCATTTGTCCTTGAAGTTCAGCACCTTGATTTGCATCGAAACCAACATAATAAGTATCTTTGTTGAAGTTTAATGCATCCATGTCTAATTCACCAGTTGAACTGTTGGAAGGTTGACGGTTATACCATACTAAAGGTTTGTCAGCATTCGCAACACTAGAACCACCAGTTTTTCCTTCATCTCCTCCTCCACTGCTACAAGCAGTTAATGCAACACCCATAGATAAAGCTGCAGCAATTGTTAAAAATCTTTTGTTCATATTATCCTCCTGTATAGATTTTTACTCTAAGACACAATTCCCAAAAGGATACTTCACATGATTTCTATATAGAGACATACATATAATATGATTTGCAGCTGGGTGTTTCAAAATGAATTTATAAATTATACTCGAAACAAAGCCATTTGTCGTGAAATCAATTTATATTATCTGTTATACACTTTTAATGTCCGCTTTATATCCTAATCAATGGGATGCGTCTTTTTACTTCTGTGTCATAACACATATCTGCAAGCGCTTTCAATCGTTTTTTTTAAAATTTATTTATAACCAAATTTAATTTAACCACACTATTTTTTACATATATTTAACATTAAACATAACCTATATTCCTACTAAATCCCTAGACTTTATCATATACAATATGATACATTAAATGCATTATTTTCTTTACCTACGACAAATAAATATAAACCGTCAAAAAAATAAACAAAAAAATTAATTTTTTTGCTTGCAATATATAAAATCTTATAGTATTATTAATTAGCACTTGTCAGGAAAGACAAGTTTAATATACATGGCGCGTTGGAGAAACGGTTAACTCACATGCCTTTCACGCATGCATTCACGGGTTCGAATCCCGTACGCGTCACCATTGTTAAAATAAAGTCCGAAAGGACTTCTTTTTTTTGCTTTTTAAATGAAAAAGCCTTCCAACAAGAAGGCTAAAGTTCATTGACAATATTATGTACCCAAATCCCCTTTTTGACTAATGTGATTCCTAATACTGCCTTAGGAATATCCACACATTGCACCAATAAGTACACATTGAATATAGGTAAATTCGTAAAACGAGTTAAACATAGTGCAACCATAAACGTAAACATGAATGTATATCCACTATCGAAGAAGAAGGTAAGCAATGTTTTTCCTCCTGCACGCATTGTAAAGTAGCTACTGTAATATAAAGAAATAATTGGAAGCATACAAGCTGAAACTCTTAATAAAGATGTTGCTAATGACTTTACTTCTATAGACGTATTATAGATTTGAGGAATAAAGGATGAACATCCAAACAATGCCACACCAATACATAAACACATCATAAAATTCATAAATACCATCTTCAAATCATAGTCTTTGGCATATTCAATTTCACCAGCACCCAGTCTTTGACCTACAATGATTGAAATCGAATTTCCCATTGCATAACAAATAATCATAAAAAAATTGGTTACTGTTGTTGTAATATTGATGGCCGCCACAGCCTCAAGTCCTCTTGTTGAATAACATTGAGAAATAAGCGCTATGGATATCGACCACAATATTTCATTACACAATAGTGGAATTCCTCTTTTAACAACATTCTTAAATATATCACCCGATATCTTATCTAAACGCATCGCATCCCTTAAATATTTGTTATTATAGCCTGCCGCTACATTTATCCCCATCTCTACAACTCTTGAAATAACCGTACCAATGGCCGCACCAATAACTCCTAGTTTAGGAAACCCAAAGTGACCAAAAATCAAGATATAGTTAATGCAAAAGTTCACAATAACCGCTATAACACTAGCCTTCATTGGTAAAACTGTATTTCCCGTTTCTCTTAATGAAGAAGAATATACTTGTGTAATCGCAAAAGGAATGAGTCCAATCAGCATAACATCCATATACTGCTTACCAAAGTTCAAAGTTGTCAAACTATCTGTCGGATCATCATTTAGATATAATGAAATCAATGAAGGACCCAACACTTTAAAAATGCATATGGCCAATATTGAAATCAAAATGCCAAGCAACATTTTAATTCGGAAACAATTGTGTACACCATCCCTGTTTCCACGTCCATAAAATTGTGCCAAGAATATTCCAGCACCTGACATTGCACCAAAAACACTCACATTAAACACTTGAAATAACTGATTTGAAATAGATACACCACTCATAGATAGCGTTCCTAATTGTCCAATCATAACGTTGTCTAATAAACTGGCAAGATTGGTAAAACCATTCTGTATAACAATCGGAATACATACAATCAAAACCATTCGATAAAACTTCTTATCACCAATTAACGATTTCATGCCCTTCCCCCTCTAAGTAAGAAATACCGAGAACGCTTAATGATTCTCGGTATTATTTTTGTAGTAACACAATGCACCTAATAAATTAGCATCATTGTTAAATTTACAAGCTTTGATAACAGGTTCCTCTAAAGTTGGAAACCATTGTGTCAAACCCATCATATTTTCTTTGATACACGCAATCAGTTTAGGCTGTGCCGATATACCTCCACCAATCAAAATTGTATCCACATCTAACAGCAACTGAAGATTGTTTAACATCCAAGCCAAATTTTGGCAATATTTGTTAAAACCTGCATATACTCTTTCATCATCTAAATGATCAAAAAGTTCTTTACCCGTTAAACCCGTCGCTCTTTCAAGACCATCTTTTCCAAAGCATGTAGCCATGGTATTATTAAAAGTTTTTTCTGTATCCATATGCGCATCTGAATATTCACCTGCCAATAAATGTGAACCTTCATATACCTTATGATCAATCACTATACCCATCCCAATATATGTACCTAGAACCACAACCAAAGCATTCTTTGAATGTATCAAATTTCCAAATCCAAGTTCAGCCCACGTTGCACAACGACCATCATTTTCAATTGTCACTTTACAACCTTTAATTTCTTCCAACCGCTCCTTTAAAGGGTAGTTCGATAGAAAAGTCAGTTTACCCGTAATAAACGCCTTTGAATGATCTTCATTCAAGATTCCAGGCATACTGATCGCAATTCCAGTATATTCAAATGGTAAATCACAAATGGATTGAACGATTTTATCTGCCGTATCCAAAGTAGGATATCCCCCTTTTTGTTGGATATTCCCTGACGCATCACATAATCCATATTTAATATTGGTACCACCAATGTCGATAGTTAAAATCATAATTTTTGCGACGTTGAAATTGTGTAACTATATAAATCGCCACGATAGTAACACATTGTATACTCTATCTTTTTCTTCTTTTTATCATAAGAGATACGCTTACGAGCTAAAACCGGCTGATCCTTACGTATCTTCAATGCCAAACAGATTTCTTCACTCGGATTAATCGCAGAAAACTCTTCATCTATTCTTGTCGGTGCGCCAATCACTTCATAAATAGACTGTGTTTGTTCTTCCATATTCAAAGGTATATTCAAACTTAAAGGAAAATAAGACACAAAATACACCAATAACACATCATCTGCACTACGAACTCTTCGAACGCAATACATCATTTCTTCATCCAAGCCAAACAATTCTCTTGTAGCTTCATCCGGAATTTCTTTTGTGATGTGAAAAGACTTAGTTCCCGGCGTTCTTCCTAAAGCTGTCATTTCATCTGTAAAACTACGGATATGCGACAACTCCTCTTTGATTTTAGGTCTATATGTCACAAACGTACCCTTGCCACGTCCACGCTTTACCATACCTTCCTGTTCTAATTCAAGAATAGCTTGTCTTGCTGTAATTCTTGAAACATCGTACATCTCTTGAATTTCCATTTCACTGTCAACGCGATCTCCTATAGCCAAGACTCCATCTTGGATATCTTTTTTGTAGAACTCCTTTATTTGTTTATAGTAAGGAAGATGACCCGACGTTGTATCCAACTTATGCATAATTTGATCTCCTTATATATTTGTTATAACAATTATAGGATATTTCTTCTTTGCTTGTCAATTTCAATCCATTCATCTAATGTCATTGGCACATAATCGCTATACATGCAAAAACAATTAATAAGTTGGCAAGGCACACCCTCTAATTGGCCATCACTAATTCTTGGGTGTTTTTGTTGATGAATATACTCTTGATAAGCATCTAAAAATTGCTGATCTTGCGTCGCATGAATATGCCCATGCAACATAAATGTTTTTGGGTTTCCATCCTCATCTCTTCGATATTGTCCGTTATAGCACGCAATTGGATAATGAGATAAAACTACTTTTCGTTTATTCTCATTTAATTCCGCATAATCTTTGATCCAAACAAATCGCGAAGCATCAAAGTTTTTATCATCCAAGAAACGATCATGATTTCCACGAATCAAATAAATTTTTCCCTTTAATTCATCCAAAATCTCTGTTGTTTGACTTGCGTTTCCCCATGAAAAATCTCCCAAAACAACAACTTCATCATTCTTTCGAACTTTACTGTTCCATTGATCAATCATATATTCATTCATTTGCTCGATGTCTTCGAAACCTCTTTGATCCATCTTTTCATTCAACGAACGATGAAAAAAATGTGTATCCGCAATATAATAACGCATCTTTTAACTCATCCTTTCAAATAGAAAATAGCGGAAGACCCGCTATTTTATCATACACGCAAATCCTTCTTGTTTATAAGCACTTTGCGTCTTTTTCAAACTTACATAATCCGATTGAGCTTCACCCTTATCTAATAAGCCACTTTCAATCAGCGTATCTATATTTGCTGTTTTAAAATTCATTTCCAACGTCACTTCAACCTGCTGTTCTTTTAATTCAGTAGATACATGAACGCCTTCAATCGAATTATATTTATCATCCAATGAAGAATTGATCTTAGATTGAATCTGTTCAGAATTCATATCTTCTGTTATACCTAAATCTGAAAAGCTCATCGCAAACTTCTGTGTCATCTTTTGAATCTTATCCCCCTTAGCTTCAAAAGTAACTTGTTGCGAAGAATCATTCTTACAATCAATTACCTTTACTTTATTTGTCTTTTTTACTGTTACCGGCGCCTTTTCAGTTGATTTACTCTTTTGATGCGTAAGATCACTCACTTTTGTACAGCCACAGAGCAATAAACATGCACACAACAAATATTGAACTCGCATAAGTATTCCCCCTTACGCAAATCATTTTATCATGAAATCAAATGTTCATCCACAAAGTTCGAAAGTTCATTCAAGCCAGCCTTAAATAATTTACTATCTTGAGCCAAGCCTAAACGAAAATAATATTCTTTATCAAAACACGATCCCGGCACAAAGAAAACGCCTTTTTCTGCCAATAATAATTTTGCAAACGTCTCACTTTTTAAATCAAAATAATACTTCAAAAAACAAACCGTACCACCACTTGGTAATACACATTCAAACGAAGGATTATCTTTAAGCCATTCATGAACGATATTTTTATTTGTTGAAATAATATTTTTAGCCCTTAAAATCAATTCATCCTTATGCTTAAGGGCAATCCATCCCAATTTGTCCACTAAAGGACCTGTAGAAATCATTGAATAATCTCTTCTTACATTGATTTGATGAATCACATACTCATTGGCTTTGATCCAGCCAAGGCGTAATCCAGCCAGTGAAAACATTTTACTTAAACTTGATGTTGAAATTCCATTCTCGTATAAATCACTTATAGATACTTCCTCATTTAAGCCACGATATACTTCATCACAAAGAATATATGTATTATAGGGTTTACACAATTCAATCAATGCATTTAGAAACTCATTAGAATATTCTGTCCCCGTTGGATTCGAGGGATTATTTAAAATAATCATTTTCGTTGATGAATTTAAAACACCTCTAAACTTTTCCACACTAACCTGCCAATCCATTTCGTCCAATTCAACCAAATGCACTTTACAACCAAGTGATTTTGGAACATCCACAAACTGCTGATATCCAGGAACCACACTAATGACTTCATCTCCTTTTTCTAATAAAGTGTTCATCACCAATTCATTTGCCTGCAAGCAACCTTGTGCTGTTGTGATATTGTCAATTGTTCCATGCTCATATAAAGATAGGATTTCCTTTTTCAATTCAATATCCCCAGTGACTTGACCATAATCTAATATTAGATTTGAAAAATCAAAGTCTTCCAAATCCAACAATTCCTGTAACGTAAGAGATTTAACACATGTATCCGTCATATTGTAGATGGCATCATTTTCATAATCATTCATCCATTGTTCGACTTTAAAATCAGGCAATCTCATTCGTAGAATACCTTACTCAAGAAATCCTTTGCACGTTCAGACTGAGGATTTTCAAAAAACTCTTCGCTTGTATTTTCCTCTATAATTTCACCTTGATCCAAGAAAACAACTCGAGTGCCTACCTTTCTCGCAAATCCCATTTCATGTGTAACCACAACCATTGTCATACCTTGCTTACCTAGATCCTTCATTACTTCAAGCACTTCCTTGATCATTTCTGGATCTAATGCACTCGTAGGTTCATCAAACAACATAATATCTGGATTCATACATAAGGCTCTGGCAATCGCTACACGCTGTTTTTGACCACCAGACAAGTTATTAGGATATGCATCTTTCTTTTCTAATAATCCAACTTTATCCAAATACTCTAAAGCTGTTTTTTCAGCTTCTTCATCCGTTTTATTTAAAACTTCTACCTGTGCTAACTTACAATTTTGTAAAACCGACATATTTGGAAACAAATTAAAATGCTGGAATACAAATCCCATACGATTTCTTTGTGCACGAAATTTCTTTTCATCATCCGGATTCATCCATTCGTTATCCATATAAATTTTACCTGTATCCACATGTTCCAAGCCATGAATACAACGTAACAACGTACTTTTCCCTGAACCACTCGGACCAATCAACGAGATAATATCCCCTTTATAGACTTCTAAGCTCACATTTTTTCATAACATTCTTCGACGTCATTCCATTTTTTCTCTCTAAAATATAACTGAATATTAAATTAGCATTTTAATTAAAGCTTTTTTTAATCATACATACTCTATAATCTAACCATATAAAACGCAATATAAAAAGGAAGCAAAAAGCTCCCTAAACGATTAGTTCTTTAATGCTTGTAATGGTGCAGGAATTCTTCCTCCACGATTGATCATGACATCATTTGAAATCTGAGAAATTGGCATGACAGGACCTGCTCCTAATAAACCACCAAAGTCTAGTTCTTCACCAACATCTTTTCCAATCGCAGGAATCACACGTACGGCTGTCGTCTTTGTATTAACCATACCGATTGCAGCTTCATCTGCAATAATTCCTGAAATAACACTTGCACTTGTTTCTCCTGGAATTACGATCATATCCAATCCAACACTACATACTGCCGTCATAGCTTCTAATTTTTCTAATTTTAATGCACCTGTTCTTGCCGCATGAATCATACCTGCATCTTCACTTACAGGAATAAAAGCACCAGATAATCCACCAACATTACTCGTTGCCATAACGCCGCCTTTTTTAACAGCATCATTCAACATGGCTAAACAAGCCGTTGTTCCATAAGCACCACAAGTTTCTAATCCCATTTCCTCTAGAATATAGGCAACACTATCACCAATAGCTGGAGTTGGAGCTAAAGACAAGTCCACAATCCCAAATGGAACACCCAGTTTTTCACTCGCAACAGTTCCAACCAACTGTCCCATACGCGTAATCTTAAAGGCTGTGCGCTTAATTAAATCTGCAATCTGATCCATACGCAATGATTTATCGGCTTTACTTAATACAGCACGCACAACACCAGGGCCAGATACACCAACATTAATTACACAATCGGCTTCACCTACACCATGGAAGGCACCAGCCATAAATGGATTGTCTTCAGGCGCATTACAGAATACAACAAGTTTAGCTGCTCCTAAACAATTGTCATCCTTTGTATATTCAGCACAACGCTTCACAATACGCCCCATCTGCGCAACGGCATCCATATTGATACCTGCTTTTGTACTACCTACATTGACACTAGCACACACATGCTGCGTCTTTGCCAAGGCTTCAGGAATAGATTCAATCAATTCATTATCCCCTGCTGCATATCCTTTTTGTACCAGTGCAGAATATCCACCAATAAAATCAACCCCTAATTTTTGAGCACAACGCTCTAAAGTTAATGCGTATTCAACTGGATTTCCCCCTGAACAAGCCACTAACATCGCAATTGGGGTTACACTAATTCGTTTATTTACAACAGGAATACCATAAATCTTACTAAAATCGTTTCCAACTTTTACTAAGTCTTTGGCTAAGTGGCAAATCTTTTCTTCTACTTTTTGACATGACACATGAATGTCTGGATCCATACAATCCAGTAAACTAATACCCATTGTAATCGTACGAATATCCAAATATTCTTCGTCAATCATCTTTATTGTTTCTAAAATTTCATTTGTTTGCATAGGAATACCTCATTAAATTTTGTGCATAGAATTGAAAATATCCTGATGCATACAACGAATGACTAGATTCTTTTCTTTTCCTAAGTTTTCCATTTTCTCCGCAAATTCATTTAATGGAATGCTCATTTCATCAATCGCAACCATCATAGTCATAGTGAACATAGAATCTACGATTGTTTGAGTTACATCCAATACATTTAGATTGTAGTTTGCGCATTCATTGGCAATCATAGCCAAGATTCCTACTTTGTCTTTTCCAATTACACTAATAACAGCCTTCATCATCTTTCTCCTTAAAATTTGATTTCGCATTTTTCAAAGCGTATAAGCTCATATGGTTCATATGCACTCTGGATTCCTTGCACATTCACATCATATTCACTTGGCATAAAGGATACCTCATTTTGTTGATTTAGACAATCCTTAATACTTTGGCTTTGTTCTTTTGTCAAAGTATGTGACTTCTTGAAACAAATGTCATTTGCCTTATCAACCAATACAATTTCTACATCTAGACAATCACTTTTAAACAAATGCTCTTTCCAATCACACTCTTGAACATTGAAATAAAAATCACTGGAATCAATATCGCCACCTTCAAGCACAAATACGGCAATATCGTTTGTGTAACAAAAATGAAGATCAATACCACTATTCAACATATCAATTTCCTCCTGTGTCCAATCTTCATCTTTTATTACTAGCATAAAACGGTTTTCTACATAGTCCATAATGGCACCAAAATCGATGTCATACGCAAATTTTTCTTTTTTATTCATACCACCATTATAAAGATTATCTTAAGAAAAAGCGAATCAATTTCTCATTCAATTTTGTATAAGGCTGATAACGCATAGGTAAATCAATGATTCTTTTTTTATCCACAATACTCTTTGTATGACTAAACGTATCAAAACCACGCTTTCCATGGTATGAACCCATCCCACTTTCGCCAACACCACCAAAGCCCATATTACTAGTAGCTAAATGAATCACAACATCGTTGATACAGCCACCGCCAAAGGATACTTCACTCGTTACTTTCTTAGATACTTCTTTATTATTTGTGAAAATATATAAAGCTAGTGGGCTAGGCATAGAATTGATTTTATTTATAACAACATCTAAATTTGAATATGTCAATATTGGCATAACAGGACCAAATATCTCTTCCTGCATAATAGGATCTGAAAAATCCACACGATCCAATACCGTTGGTTCAATTTGTAGATTATGATGTTTTCCACCATAGACAACCTTATCCATATCAATCAACCCCAAAATCCTCTTATAGTGCTTTTCATTAATAATATAACCATAATCATCTAAGCTCGCATATTGACGCTTAATTTCAAATATCACGCATTCGATAAATTGGTCTTTTATAGATTCGTGTACCAACATATAATCTGGAGCTACACAGGTTTGTCCACAATTCAAATATTTTCCAAACACAATTCTTCGTGCCGCCAATTTAATATCTGCATCTTTATCTACGATACAAGGACTTTTCCCTCCCAATTCTAGAGTGACTGGCGTTAAATATTGACTCGCCTTATTCATCACAATTTTTCCTACACGTTTTGATCCTGTATAGAAAATATAGTCAAATTTTGAATCCAATAATTTAGAACTCACTTCACTATCTCCAAGTACACAAGCCACATATTCTGGATCAAAATATTCTTCAATCATATCTTTGATTACTTGTGATGTGTATGGACTAAATTCACTAGGTTTTAATACCACCGTATTTCCAGCTGCAAGTGCATCAATCAAGGGGTCAATAGAAAGCAAAAAAGGATAATTCCAAGGACTAATAATTAACACCACACCATAAGGACTCGGCTTTTCAAAACTACGCGACAAAAATTGAGACAATGGTGTATATACATTCCTTTCTTTAGCAAACTTACGAATGTGTTTTACCATATAAGTCAATTCGCTTAAAGCTAACCCAACTTCGCACATATAAGTTTCAAAATTTGATTTTCCGACATCCATTTTAATAGCTTCATTAATTCTGTCTTCATAAGCTAAAATCGCCTTTTTTAAAGTTTTTAAGGCATTTATTCTAAAATTAATATCTAGAGTTTTATGTTGCTTATAAAATTCTCTTTGTTTTAAAACGATTGGATCCATACTTAATCCTCCACTACAAAATCATACACTTTTTCTAACTCTTTTACACCCCATAAAACTGGAACTGGATATAATGGATTGGCTTCATGATCTGCGTAAATAGCCAATTTGTGTATATCCGATTTTTTAATTCACTAAATGTAGATGAGATGCCAAAATACTTTTTCATTAAAGTGATTTGTTCAATAAAACGCTCAGCCCCAACCTTATAGGAATCATTCGCATTACAGATGCCACAATACAGAGCCATTTCATAGAGCTTCTTATACACACTTTCTCCATATTGTTTCAATACAACATCAAGTAATGTTGCGTTAGCTAGTCCATGCGCAATATTATATTTTCCACCTAATGGATGAGCAATCGCATGCACATATCCTACATAGGATACTGTAAAGGCATGCCCAGCATAGTAGGCAGCATCGAGCATATTGCTTCTAGCTTCTAAATCATTTCCGTCTTCATACACCTTATATATTCTCAAAAATTAGTTTTGTAGCCTTTAACGCATATGCACGCGTCTTCTTTGTAGTCGAATTACCAATATAAGCCTCAACCGCATGGGTTAAAGCATCCATACCAGTACATGCCGTAATAAATGGAGGCAAGGATAAAGTGGGTTTTGGATCTACAATGACAGCCGCAAGAGTTGTTTCACTTCCTGTTCTAGCTATGGCAAGTACACAAATCAACAATGGAAGTTTCTTCCATATCTTTAAAATTCCCTCCATCTTTGATAGTGGTTTCTTAGGACGAGCAAGTCTAGCACCAACGGCCTTAGCACAATCCATGCTGGATCCTCCACCAAAACCAATTAAAGCTTGACAATTAGAAGATAAATATAAGTTTTTTGTTTCCTCTACATTATCACTTGTAGGATTTGCGACCGTCTTATCATAAATGACATATGAAATAGAATGATGATCTAAGTGTTCACACATACGATTTAATATCCCTAATTGATGCACAGTAAAATCAGTAATAACCATCACTTTAGATATATGATTATCCATGCAAATATAAGAAATTAAAGATGTACTCTTTAATATTTCAGGAGTTCGATAAGGTAAAATAGGAATCACTAGTTTAAAACAACTCTGAAAAATTCGACAATATATTTTCTTGAATGTATACGCAAAGTGCCACCGTTTAGTTAACTTTGTATACTTTATATTCATTTGTTCACTTTTTCAACTATAAAAAATATGGACACGTTCATGTCCATACCTTTATGCTTTCATCAACAGCCTTTCAATCGACTCTTCACTTACTGAGAAGATGGATGCGATACTTGAAATACTGAATCCTTTGTCTACCATTGTTTGATACATTTCAA
>NZ_JAHQVB010000033.1 GCF_019052655.1 Holdemanella porci | reverse complement strand
TCTGATACTCCCCTATAAAAATGGCTATTTATCAACTGTTTGTTGTGACATAGCCTTTTGTTTATACCTACGTTCAAGTTCATCCACAAACTTTTCTTGTTTATCCATTTCAATCCGTAAATCCGTTTTTTTAGATGTAACATCCATCGCAATATCCCTACATTTTAAAGATAAAAAACTAGCCCTATCTTCATGAATTGTATCGACTTTGGATTCTATATTTGAAATTAAAGCTTCATAACTTGGCACAATCATCGATTGTAAACCAATAAAAAAACAGACAAAAAGTGATATACATTTCATAAAACTCCTTCTACTGTCTGTCTTCTAAAATTATTGTATTTATTTTTCTAAGTACATGCAAGCACTATTTAAAATGATAAAACATAAAGTTCCTGTTGTGACAATATTTAATGTACAATCCAACAATCCATATATCAACACAATCGCAATAAAACACATCATCATGCCAAATAATGCAGGATTTTCTTTTCTTGTATTCGAAGTAAAGATTTCCTTATTTAGCACAAATGTATATGCCAAAAGCACTACTGTTCCAACAACTCCATACGACAAAATGGAATCAATATAAATATTATGGGCATGAGGTGCCTTATGACCATGTACTAATGGATAAAACTTCTGATATGTCTGCGGACCCCATCCAAAGAATGGATACATTGAAATACACATAAATGCTGTCTTCCAAATCTTAATACGAGAGGCAAAAGTTGACATATCACTGATTCTTGGAATCAATGTTGGTTTTAAGAATACTAAACCACATATACCAAGTTCGAATACAATGGATGTGATAAACAGTTTTTTCCATCGCACACAATAAAGAAAGATAGGAAAAATCACCACAAATGGTAATAATGCCGTTCTAGATCCCGTTAAATATAGAACAAAGAAATTAAACAGTGCAATTATAAAATAACCAATCTTACAAAGAATATTGTCGTTTTTCACAAAACGATACATACACATCACGCATACAAAATCAATGACCATCGCATAGATATTCGCATTCATAAATGTGGAAGTAATTCTTCGTTTTGGTGAATTGAAGATATGAAATTCTAAAAATGTTCGTCCATTCGCAAGGGAAATCTGATTAAACTGATACAAACCGTAGATAGCCGCAAATACCGACAAAATAATAATAAGATCACACATCTTTTCAAATGTACTTTTTGTGATACTTCTACGATAATAGGCTCCATATAAACCAATCAACACAAATAACCATGTATTGCCAAAACCTGTCCAGTTCGAATGGAAGATGGAAACAATAAATTCCAATACGTTAAAGCTGTAAAAGAGAATTGCGCCCGTTTGATTCTTTATGGCATCCACCATTTTATGTCGGCATAATGCTTGTATTAAAACGCATGCGATTCCTACACTTGCGATTTGATAGGGCAAAAACAGAAAGGCAGTTGCCAATAAAATCATTTTTTCATCTAAATTCATAGATTCTCCCTTCAAAAAAATAAGCTGGTTGAACCAGCTTAATTTCAAAACATGGTGCCGACTATCGGATTTGAACCAATGACCTACGCGTTACGAGTGCGTTGCACTACCACTGTGCTAAGTCGGCATAAAGACTACCCTATTAGAATAGTCTTATTTTTTAAGATTGTAAAGCAGAAATCTGTTGTTGATAATATGTAATTTGTTGCTGCAAAGAAGACAACATCTGATTATTTGTATCAATCTGAGATTGAATATCTGCAGTATCTTCTCCATTTTGTTGCGCATATGCCAAATCAGACTCTAGACTCTGTGCATATTGTGCATACGTATTGTAGTCTTGCTGCAAACTATTCAAGCTTGTTTGATATTCTTTAACCTTCTTTTCATTTTCTGCTTTTTTAGCTTCTTCTTCCTGACGAGCCTTTTCCTCGGCAGCCGCCTTTAATTCACCCTGTTCTTTACATAGATCAATAAAGTCTTTGCCTGTCTTTGATTTTGATAAAGTATCCACTTCATCTTTTAAATTTTTAGATAATGAACTATATGTAGACTGCATATCGGCTACAGCCATCTTTTCTTCATCCGATTTTGATTCCCAACCATTTAATAAACCAACAATTTGTTGATAAGCAGGAAGTTTAACTTCTTCTTTATCATGATGAAGCTGCTTCATATCTTTCAACAAAGCCTTATATGTTTTGCCAGTCTGTTCTTTAAAATATTCATTGATTGAAGTCTTTTGTTTATCCAAAAGCTTTTGATAATCTTTATCCAAATCTAGAAGCTCTAATTTCTCAGCATCTGACATCATATTATCTCCATACTCATCCGCATAAGACACTAATTTATCATATGTTTTTTGTTGCGTTTCAGAAACAATATTTTGTGGATCATACACCAAAACCTTATATGCATATCCACCTAAGGCAACCAAGCCTACTAAGATTACGCATAACACAATTTTTGTGATCTTCTTCAACGGTTTCTTTTCTTTGACTTGTTTATTCTTAGACTTCTTTTCTTTTGGTTTATGTTCCTTTTTTTCTTTCTTTTCGTTTGGATTCTTTTCCTTTTGGATAACTACCTCTTCATTTTCGTCACCCTCATTTGACATATTCTTTAACATCGCATGCACAAGATCTAATGCCTCATTGGATTGTTCCTTTTCTATCGAAGAAGTTGTAAAATCATCATCCATGTCTTTTAAATCATCTTCATGCTCCTGATAAAACTGTTCTTCTTCCTCAATTGTTTTTTGACCACGCTCTTTACGAAGCATATCTAAAGCTGAAGACATTGTCTTTTCAGCCTGTCTTCTTTCTGCTTCAGACATCTGATGAACCACTTTAGGCTTTTTTAATTCATCGTTATATTCTGTTTTTTTATCTAAAAGTGCTTTTGAATAAGCATCTATATTCTTATCATTTTTACTCATAATATATTTTCCTTAGTTCGAATCTATTTTAACACATTATAAGCCTTCTTTTTCAACAAATTCATAAAAAGATTTTTCTTTCACAAAATCCTCTTTATTCACCTTCCCAATCGGCTGCGCATAAATAATGAATTCATTTTCGCCTTCCAATTCAAACATTTCATCACAAATCCTTGTCACACACGCTCCAATTCCACAAGTTCCTAAACCAATACTTGTGCTTGCCAAATATATATTTTCTCCAACATGGCCTAAATCCACTAAAGCTATTCGATGCGCAAGATATCCATAGCGCCATTCGGTACGATATGGAATATAGCTGAAATAGAAAATCACATTGGCTTTTAAGGCCCATAATTGATCACATAAGGAAGATGCCAAAACATCACTTATCTTTTCAATTGGATTTAAAAACTCAATACGATGTTCCATAGGCAAATAATGATAGGTTCCAGAGATTAACCCTTCTACATTTTGACATACAAAATACAATTCAAAACCATGTCTAGCTCCTCCAGAAGGTACAGTACGCAAGGTCGCATATTTCTTCCCACGAATTTGTTTCACACCTTGGCAAGTCCACAACATATAAGATAGTTCCAACAAAGACATAGGTTCTTGCGTATATACACGACTACTATGGCGTGTATTTATGATATCTAAAAAGTTAGAACAAATGGATAACGCATCAAAATTTTTAGGAAGTTCTATCGATTCCGTTCGCATTGCATCCTTTACCAATGGGGGTTGTGGAAGTTTTTTATCTTGGTCCGATTCAAATTCTTCCATATCATATTTCAAGTCTGAATAATCCATACTCTTCTCCTTTTAATGCGCTAACTCATCCAATAATCTTGCCTTTTGTGTTCCTATCAACAAGACTTGTTTGTACTTTTCATATACATCAATCGTATGTGAACTTAAATATAAAGCCATTTCAGCTGACATTGTTAGATTGGTCACAAATATTGTCATTTCCTGACCATCCTTAAATGCACTTTCCATAAATTCAAACGCATTTTCAATCTCCAGCTTCAATTGACTATCCAACTTTTCCATTTTTTCCTTTTGTTCAAAGAAAGGCTTTGTACAAGAATCAAAACGTGACTTTGGATCTAAACTTTCATCCACCATTACTTTTTGTATGTTATTTAACACAAATTCATGTTCATGTTTTTGTGAAATACTTAATAATTCTGCCTGCAATTTATCACGATAATTTGCCATAAATACCTTTGTATGGTCCAAATAAGAAGAATCCATATCTTTGCGATATTCTTTCAAGAAACTAAACCAAAGATCTGTACAATGTTTTTCAAAAGAATATAAATTCACTTGTCGTAGTAAACCATCCATCACCAAATTAACAACAGAGACTCTTTCATCAAAATCGGCATTAAACAATCGAGCGTAGATTGTACTCGATACATTTCCGTTTAAGATATCATCAATGCCATAATCATCCTGATATTTTTTATACATCAAATAATAGGCGAAAACATCTTCGGCAATATCTTCATGATGCAGATATTCATAAATCGTATCTTGAGAGATTTCTAGATGCATCTTTTCATAGGTATAGAGTAAATAAGATAGATCTTCCCAGCCTCTTGCCGTCACAAATTCCATACCATCTACACTTGTTGAAACAGTATAGAAATGATTGGGCTTTAATTCCAAATAGCTTAAGATCATCGGATGTATATGTTTTGAAATCGCATACTCTTTCCATACATAGTAATCCGTTTCAACATGAATATAACGAATACGATCCATTGTCACGACATCAAAATCACGAACCGATTTATTATATTCACTCGGATTTCCTGCTGCTACAATGATCCAGCCACAAGGAACCTTCTGATTTCCAAAGGTTTTATTCTGTAGAAACTGCAACATAGTAGGTGCTAATGTTTCCGATACACAATTGATTTCATCAATAAATAAGATACCCTCTTTTAATCCTGTATCTTCCATTTTTGAATAAACACTCGCAATGATCTCACTCATTGTGTATTCCGTAATCGAGTATGTCTTTCCTTGAAATTCCTTTTCTTGAATAAAAGGAAGGCCCACAGCACTTTGACGTGTATGATGCGTAATTGTATAGCTGACAAGTCCAATTTGACATTCCTTTGCGATTTGTTCCATAATCTGTGTTTTACCAATACCAGGAGGACCAATCAACAATAAAGGTCGTTGATTCTTCGCTTCAATCTCATATTCACCAAACGAATTCTTCGATAAATATGCCTGTACAGTATTTTTTATTTCATTTTTTGCCTGTAATATATTCATAACTTTTCTTCCAATCTATATTGAATTGCCCATGAAGGCACTTTACTTTGATCATAATCCTCTAAATAAATAAAGGCTGTTTTATAGGCCGGACTCTTTTTGGGATAGATTCCCTTGCCATCGGTAAAATAAAGCAGGCCACAAAGATTTTGAAAAACTTTTTGATCTATCAAATCATTCACATAGCTAAATACCGGTCTAAAATCGGTATTGCCTTTACCCACTAGAGTAAATGAATTCAATAATTGATCCATCTCATTTTGATTTGAGATAACATCGTCTTTGCGGATTCTGTCATCACATTGAATAATATGCACCTTGCACGATTTATAAAACATATTTGAAGTGCTTAAAATACTATATGTATTGGATATAAAACGCTTCGCAAGATTTTCATCAATAGAATAACTCGTATCGAGTACAATCACAAACTCATAGATTTTTTTGACTTCTTTTGTCTCTAAAGGCTCAATCAATGGCATGTTCTTATAGATCGACATTCCATATGTGTAATAGGACAAATCAAATTCATCCAAATCTATTTGCATTTCTTCTTTCACAATACTAAATCGTTTTAAAAACTGTGAAAAAGAGTATTTCGATTTCTTTGCCTGTAAACTCGACACAAGAAAGGCATCCCCATCCTCATTATCCTTCCCTTTTTGTTTATGATCAAACAATGTTTGTTTGGCAACACTTTGCCACTTTTTTTGAACAGTAGAAGATTGAGGTACGTTCTCATCCTGCTCTTTAGGCCATGCAGCATGATCATCCACCACAAATTCATAATATAAATCTTGAATATCACCACGTGTACAAAGCCATTCATAAACTGTAATGCAACTCAGCCCATCTAAACTTTCAATTTCACGATATACATCTTTTCGAACATATGACAAGATTCGCGAAACGCTTTTTTTATGCATCGAATCCAATGTATACTCCACGATAATATCGCAAGCTACATTCCAAATAAATTCAACACGATTTTTTTTAAGCCAAATATGACTATATAAACAATGCAGAACACTATGTAAAAAACTACGATTTAAAAACACTGCATTCTTCTGAAATAAATCAATAATCTTTAATGGATTATAGTAAAAATACACGCCATTTGTCGCACATATAGCTACACGCTCATCTTCCTTCAACACCAACGTATTTAAAGCTGTTAAAAAATGTGGCATATCCATATAGAGTTCGGATCGAACTAATTCTAAGATATGAATCGCCTTTTCCTTTTCCCATTCACTTTGTCGCATTAAAAATCCTCAAAAGAATATGTCGATGATGATTTAAACATCTTATTCTTTAATTCCATCAATAGAGTACGAGTTTCTAAATCCTTTTCCATAAAAATCAATCGATCTAGATCGGATTGACCAAGACATTCTTTTTTTAACAATTTTTCTACCATAGCACATATATCTTTATATACATGTAAATAAGAAGTCAAATCATGTGCCCTTAAATAAGGAATGTATTGTTCAGATCCCATCATAAAGCGAAGAATCGCTACATGAAAGATGCAAGATTCACTTTCTTCAGCGCATAGCTTTTCAAAACAAGCATCATATCCGTCAAAATCGATTTTCCCCTCTTTAAAACATTGACGCATACGAAAACCTTCCCCTTCAATATTCAGGGCAAAGATATGAGCAGGGCCCACTTCATCATAACCCCCATTGTATTCTGGATAGAATATAGAACTATCTAAAAAGTGAACTTCTACATCCCATGTGATTTGCGTTAAGATTTGTTTCAGGAAAGTAACATCAAAAATTGAACAATCATAATAAATATGATTGAGTCTTAAACAATTCATAAACACATCGCTACCTATACTCATTAAAGAAAAAGGTAAATATATTTCTTTTAGCTTCCGACAATTGTAGAACGCATAATTCCCAAGTTTTTTTAAAGTACTCGGAAACTTAACACTTTCTACATCAACCCCACTACATTCATGATAATTCGAAGGAATGTCACAACTTAAAATAGCTTTCGATAAATCGACTTTTTTTGAAGAAAAACAATAATTTCCAATTTCACGAACAACATATCCATCAATGGATTCTGGTATTTCTATCTTGGGACTTAATGAATACACTCGATTGATACGAATGGAATCTTCATTTATTTTCTCATAATATACACAAACATTCATAGAAAAATTATAACATAAAACAAAAAAAGACAACTACCGAAGTAATTGTCTAAATTTACAAGTGGTGCGGGTGAAGGGACTCGAACCCCCACGCCGAAGGCGCCAGATCCTAAGTCTGGTGCGTCTGCCAATTTCGCCACACCCGCATTTCCAACGTGCTCACTTATAATACACTAACATAAAATAAAATGCAAGTGTTTTTTTAAATTTGTGGCTTTTTAATGTAGTACAGTTGGCTTATGCATCATTTCAATCTCTTCTTGGATATAGGCTTCCACTTTTTCTAAAAGCTCATCTGTAACCTCAATGTCACCTATCATAAAAGGACCATCTCCCATTTCAGATTCCTTCACAAATTTAATTTGCGGAAGCTGCGGCATCCGATGGTTTCCAAGTTCCTTTTCGATTTTTTCCAATTGTTTAAGTATAGGCTCGGCAATTTGTCTAATCATTTCTTCTTCTGTCATACATAGTATTATAATCAACACCCCTCATTTTGACAAGTTTTAACATATGTTTAAATTTAAACCCAAAACATTGAATCTTATCCAATTCAGAGTAACATACTAGATGAACTGCTAGAAGCATACTACTTCTAGATGTGTTCGTATGCACCCTGGCCTATGCCCTACAACATAGGTTCTGGGTGTTTTTTTCTATAATACGGATTCTAGTTCTTCTAAAGAAATAGGTCCAGGTCTTAAGATTTGTAACTTTTCTTTTGTACAGTCAACAATCGTACTTGCCTGTAACGCTTTACACGTTCCAAGTACAATACCATCAATTTTTGGAAGCTGTTCATACACATCATCACTTGTAAGTGCTGTTTTTTCTCCAGACTGATTGGCACTTGTGACCAAGATTGGACAATTCAACTCATCAATCACATCTAATATAAATTTTTCATCTGGAATACGAATCGCAATTGTACTTAAGCCATTTGTGTATACTGAATCAACACTGTCCTTTACATTCACAACGAGCGTCAATGCACCCGGTAAAAACTTAGCCGCAATCTTTTCAATTCTTTCATCCACTAACGCAACTTGCTTCATTTGTTCTACATTTGAAACCATCATTGGGATTGGTTTCGTTTCTGGACGATGTTTTGCGCGTTTCAATCGTTCTAAATCTTCTAAATTCCCATATTTTACTCCAACTCCATATACTGTATCTGTAGGAAGAGCAATAATTTTATGTTCATTAAATGCACACGCTACTTCGTGTACTTGATTTTTAGTATATTCTTTCATGTTTACACCTCTGTCTAAGACATTATACATCTTTTATGATAAAATACACTAAGAAAGAAAGGATGTTAACAATGTTTGAAAATACAATTGCAGCCATCTCCACTTCTTTGCAGGATGGTGCCATTTCCATCATTCGTTTAAGTGGTGACAAGGCTATTGAAATCACTCAAAAAATATTTGACCGTAATATCATAAATGCGAAAAGTCATACCGTTCATTATGGTTTTATTATAGATACCGATAAAAATCCTGTTGATGAAGTTTTAATTTCTATCTTTAGAGCTCCAAAAACATATACACGCGAAGACATTGTCGAAATCAATTGTCATGGTGGTACTTTTATTACTCGTAAAATCTTATCGATGGTATTAAGTGCTGGAGCAGATCTGGCAAAACCGGGAGAATTTACGCAACGTGCCTTCTATCATGGAAGAATTGATTTATCGCAGGCGGAAGCCGTTCAAGATATGATTGAAGCAAGCAACAATACCGCAGCAAGTATGGCCATTCATGGAATTAAAGGAAGTGTAAAAAAGCTACTACAGCCTTTGATTGATGATTTAATGGATATCATTGCGCAGATCGAAGTGAATATTGATTATCCTGAATATGAAGATGTAGAACAATTAACGACGAATGATTTACTTCCAAAAACTAACGAATGGTTAACCAAGATCGATCGTATTCTTGCTCGTGTACAGACGGGGCAAATGTTAAAAAAAGGTATTGATACCATTATTGTGGGTAAGCCAAATGTTGGTAAATCCAGCTTATTAAACGCACTTCTTGAAGAAGATAAAGCCATCGTTACAGATATTGCGGGGACCACAAGAGACTTGGTTGAGGGGCAAATTCATATTGGCAGTGTACAATTGAATTTAATTGATACAGCTGGTATTCATGAATCCAGCGATAAGATTGAACAGATTGGCATTGAAAAAAGTCAGGAAAGATTAAAAGATGCCAAATTGGTTCTTTTAGTCTTCGATGGTTCAAAAGAGTGGGATGAAGAAGATAAACAATTATTAGAACTGACAAAAGATAAGATGCGTTTAATTATCTATAATAAGTTAGATAAAACTGAAGCTAATAAAGATGGCATTTGGATTTCAGCTGCCAATAAAGAGATTCAACCTTTAATTGATGCCTTGGAAAACTTGTATCATGAAGATTTATTAAAGGAAGATCCACTACTTTCAAATGAGCGTCAAATTGGTTTATTGAATCAAGCCAAAGAAGATATGTTACGTGCCAAAGAAGCCATGGATATGATGGTAGAACCTGATTTAATTGAGATTGACATTCAGGCTGCTCATGATCATTTGAAAGAAATCTTAGGTGAAGTTCATAGAGAAGACTTGTTGGATACATTATTTTCTAAATTCTGTTTAGGTAAATAGTAAAATGCGATGATTATTAACCAATCATCGCATATTTTTTATCTAGTTTATTTAATACAATACAACCATCTTCAGTAACAAGTACTAAGTCTTCAACACGAACACCCATCTTTTCTGGTAAGTAGATACCTGGTTCAATCGAGAAAATCATGCCTGGTTTTACAGTTTCTGTATTGGTTGAACTTACATCCCCAAATTCATGATCCGTTTGACCAATGAAATGTCCTAGGCGATGTGTAAAGTATTCGCCATAACCAAAGCTAGAAATATAATTACGAGCCGTTAAATCGATATCGCATAGACGAACGCCTGGACGAATAATTTCTTCCGCTTTTTCATTGGCAACACGTACAATATCATGAATCTTTTTATATTCGTCACTTGCTTCTTTACAGAAATAAGTACGTGTCATATCCGAACAATAACGATCTTTTCTTCCCCCAATATCAATGACAATACTCTCACCTGCATTTAACACAGAATCATCTGGCATATGGTGAGGATCTGCACCATTAGCTCCAAAAGAACAAATAGGTGAGAATGATACGTCTTGACATCCTAGCAATTTATATTGTTCAAGAATAAAAGCTTCCACTTGTTTTTCAGTCATACCTTCTTTAATAAAATCTCTTGTACGTTCCATCACAACATCATTGATCTGTGAGTTTTCAATCATACATTCAATTTCTTTTTCATCCTTAATGGCACGAGTATCATCTACATATTTTGATCCAAGAACAACTTTTAATCCTTCGCACTTTTCCATTAAAGGAATCAAGAAACGTGCTGTCCAATCTTTATCAACACCTAGCGTTTCACTGGAATTAATAACACTAGCTAAAAGTGAAGTGGAATCGTCTGTATCACTAAACCAAATTTCTTCACAATCCTTTTGTTCAACCGTAAATAATGTATTTAAAAATAATACTTTTCTTCCTTCATCATTCAAGTATAGCGCAAACAATCTTTCTCCTGGACCTACATCAACACCTGTTAAATAATAAATGCTGCATGGTTCACTAACTAAGATTTGTTTAAGCCCATCCGCCTTCATTTTTGCGATCACTTGATCGACTCTTTTTTGAAACATAATTATCCTCCTAGAAATTCAAAGTAAATTCTGTACCTTGTTTTTCATCACTTGTCACACTTAATTTGATTTTATGACTTTGCGCAATTTGACTTGCGATGGATAAGCCTAAACCGGCCCCTCCTTGATACTTTCTTGACTTATCAACACGATAGAAGCGTTCAAATACATGTTTTAAATCTTCTGGTGGAATGTAGCTATCTGTATTACGAATTGTAATGACGGGTTTATTTTGTATCTTACATAATTTAAAATAAATCTTTCCGCCTGAAGGTGTATATTTGATCGCATTGTCCAAGAAAATTAATATCAATTGTCTTAACTGTGACTCATTACCATGTACCTCTATATTCTCTTCCACTTCATCGATTAAATCAATACCTTTTTCAAACGCAATGGATTCAAACGGTAAAACACAATGAAAACATATATCACTAAGCGAACAATTCTGCATTGAAATTTCAATTCGATTCGCATCATTCTTGGCAAGAAACAGCATATCCTCTACAAGTTTTCGCATGCGGTTCGCTTCGCTTTGAATCGATTCTATCCATTGTTTTTGTGAAGAAATGGTTTCTGTCGAATGATTGGTTAATACATCACTATCCGCTAAAATAACCGTTAATGGCGTTTTTAATTCATGACTGGCATCGGCCACAAATTGTTTCTGTTTATCCCATGCCTGTTCGACTGGTTTTAGTGCCCATTTACTTAAAATACAACTTAGTATAAAGAATACCAGTAATACACTCGATCCAATTTGAATAGATATAATCAACATTCTTTGAAAAGAAGACTGCATATGAGATACATCCACAAAGGCTACGGCATAACCTGAAGGAATAATTGTGTTTTCATCCACTTGATAGTTGGTAATTTTTTCTTTTTTATACGCAAACCCTTGTCTTTTCAAAATTCCGATATCGTCTTTATTTTTTACACTCTCAATTAAGCTTTGCGCATCTTCTGCATAAATATTCCATACTGAACGGCTTGTGATCATATATTCATAATTTGAATCCGTATAAATCACGAAGGAATTCCCATTAAAATTTCGACTGTTTCCAAATGAAATCGAAAAATCTTTATCCTTTAATCGTAAAGCCATTTCTAAACTTCGCACAACATCCTTTTTATCATGAATATAGTTTGAGCAACAAACTATACCAAATACAGATAGTAAAATCACACTGACAAAGGACATTAAAATCAAAATGAATTTAGTCTGTAGTTTTTTAAGCATCACAAACCTCTAGTCGATATCCAACTTTTCGAATCACCTTAATTGAAACTTTGCTTTTTAAAAATTTTAGTTTCTTTCTTAAAAAAGAGATATAAACCTCTACATTATTGTCCATCGCATCACTTTCACTACCCCATACCGAAACAATTAAATCATCTTTAGAAGTAATCATTTCAGGATGTGACATTAAATGTTTCATGATTTCAAATTCTTTATATCCTAAATGAATATGTTGACTTGCACAATACAACTCACAAGTATCAAGTTGTAACGCTAAATCATCATACTTCAATTCATGTACAATGACTTCTCCTTTGCGTCTTGTCAGTGCATTAATTCGAGCAACAAGTTCTGCAGCCGAAAATGGTTTAGTCATATAATCATCGGCCCCTACATTTAGGCCTTTCACTTTATCTGGAATTTCATCCAATGCCGACAACAACAAAGTTGGAGTTTCAATCTTATTGGCACGCATTTTCTGTACAATCTCAAAACCATTCATAACAGGGAGCATAATATCTAAAATAGCTACATCATAATATCCACTAAGGGCTAAATCTAAACCTTCTTGTCCATCATAAGCCATAGTTACTTGCCATTTTTGTTCTTCTAAAATTTGTGCAATCGCATACGCAATGTTTTTTTCATCATCCACAACTAATATATTCATAGTGCACGCCCTTTCTTCTTTTTTTATATATTAACACACAGTTCTATATTTTCTTTACTCATTTTTATAGATACACAAGATTGTAATGCCGATAACTTTCGATTTAAATAGGATATATGAAGTGAAACCGTATTCTGATTCACATCTACACAATTGTTCCAAACTTTTTCAATCACAAGCCAAACAGCTACTCGATTCGATTCACTTCGAATCAATAAAGAAAGAATACTACATTCCAACTTAGTCAATTGATATTTTGTATTCTTACACGCAAGTGTTTCTTCTTTCTTATTCAATAGAATATCTTGATATTGTAAATAAGAATCGTCTATCACATTTTCTTTTAACATCACTTTGACTCTTGCAATCAATTCCTTTGTCGAAAAGGGTTTGGATAGATAATCGTTGGCACCTAAATCAAAACCTGTAACTTTATTATCCACTTCATTTAACGCGCTTAAAAGTAATACCAGAATATCATTTTTTTGTTTGCAAATCTGATTTAGCACTTCATAACCATTCTTTTCAAGCATCATAATATCCAAAATCAATCCATCATAAATTTCTTGGGAAATCAAACGAATGGCACTATTCCCATCAAAACACACATCGCAATTATAGCCCGCATCTTCTAAGACGGCTTGTAGTGCTTTAGCCAAATTCACTTCATCATCCGCTACCAATAATCGCATATTATCCCTTGACTCTATCTTTGATTGTCTGAAATGATAAGTCTAAAGAAGCAATTTCATCGGCACATCGTTTTAATTCACTACATATCAAATCTTCATCTTCAATATGTTTCTTATAATGAATTTGATGTTCTAGATTTGCCCAAAAATCTAATGCGATCGTTCGTACTTGGATTTCAACTAAACATCCATCCACTTCACAAATCACATGTAGACTGCGATACCCACTGGGTTTGGGTTGGCTTAAATAGTCTCTTACTTCCACCACTTTAAAGCATGAATGAATCCAATCCTTTACTTCATAGATTTCATCCACAAACGAACAAATGATGCGAACTCCAATAATATCATGAAGCAAAGAATATTCATTGCCTATCTTTTTCATAACACTTTCTGATGACTTAATTCTAGAAGTCGTATATTGTATACAAGCTAATACACTCGAATGAATTGTATTTAAAACCTTATCCAAAACATTTTTAAACGTATCATAGTCAGATCCATAAAATTCTTTATATGTCATACCATAAACATACTAAACAACACTTAAAATTTGCTTAAAAAAAGTTAGAGAATTACTCTCTAACTAAAACAATATCCTTTATAGTCATAAAAATAAATTCGATAAATAAAACGATCATTTTTCTTTATACTGAACTGTTGTTCAAGATTTCCATCCGTATCGTAAATGGATAATAGTCCTGCAATTCCTGAATTTACGACAATATGATCACCTAAATTTTGTGCACTCGATACATAGGCGCTAAACGAAACTTCAAATGAATTGGTCAATGTATATGTCCCTTCATTTTCATCCACTAAATATTGATAGTAATAGGATGTCGTGCCTTCTGTAATACTTGTTTGAATTCCATCATTGACAGTCCAATCATAATCTTTTCTTGTCTTAGAATATCCAAAATTATTATCAAACATGTATAGATAATATTGACCAGATTCTAATGCATCATCTTCCATATATGTTACGGTATGTTGTCCTCCACTCGCCAAGAAGTCCCCTACTTTTGTATATAAATACTTTGTATAGTCTGTATCTTTCCAGAAATCTTCATTGCCTATGATATAGCCAATACTTGGATTTGTGCTTATATCATTAATTTTAAAGATCGAACTTGTTTCTCGAGAAGAAAGAATAACACTATCATCACTTAAGTATTGAAGTGTATTGATATGCAGCCAATCCCATTTTGAACCTTCTTTATGATCCGTACTCTCTTTGTAGCTTTTAAACAAATCTTCTAAATCTAATACTTCACTTACTTCTTCGCTATCTACATCCAATTTAATAATACAATCTTCTACACTATTCTTTTCCTCATTTGTAGCTAATAAAATCAAATTTCCATCCTGATCAAATTGATAATCGTGATGAACCATATAATTACCCAAATTATAAATGTGTTCAATCATACCTAAATGATTGATGGCAGCCATTCTATGTGTAGATACACTCATATATAAGATTTGATTTTGCATCAACATACGATGAGAACGATATCCAATAATTGGAATTTCCCCACGCAAAACGCCATTTGTATCATACACATAGACAAAGTCTTGATCATCCGCATCATTTCCTAATAGTGTATATAAAGCATTGCCTAAATCTTGTTTAGAACCAGACACTTGTTTAAGTTGTATATCTTCATCACCTAAAAGTGATCCCATTGTATAGTTTGTACTTACACTTTGACTTGTTCCATCCTTATAGGTGGCTGTAATTGTGATTGTATTTGTACAATTTGGAATCAAACCAATCAATTGAAACTCATGTTCCTTTTGATATTCTTTAGCCTGATAAGCCGTAGCTGTAAAATCCGCGTAATCGCTGCAACTCACTGTATATGTAATTTTAGCCACTTTGGATGTATTAAAATAAACATACATCGATTGTGTATTGGTTGAAAAAGGATTGTATTTCATAAATATATTTTGAAGTGTATAGTTCCCATTTCCTTTTTCATTTTCTAAATCCGATAATGCTTGTTCTTGAAACTCCATCGTATAAATTTTATTGACTGTGACTGTAGATTGACTATCTTTATAAATTCCATATCCAATGGTAAGTCCAATAATCAGCACAAAAATCAATATATTTCCAAGTTTTTTCTTCATAAATAATCCACCTCGGAAATATTGTATTATGTTTTTCTTAAGATTTCCTTAAGTTTTCTTAAGATTTTAACGGAAATTTCAATTTGTCAAAAAAAAAGAAATAGGCATGATTATTTTAAGGGCATGAAAAGTATAATCGCCTATTTCGTAAGTGAGTATACTGATTCAAACTTAAATAAACCTTAAAAGATGTGAAGATACAAATTAAGAATTCTAGAAAATGTTATAATTTATGTGGTGATGATACTATGAAACTATTATTTAAACAAAGATTCTTTTCCTGGTTTGATAGCTATGATATTTATGATGAGTCAGGTCAAATCATATATCAAGTTGAAGGAAGGCTTTCTTGGGGACATAAGCTAGTCATTTATGATCAAAATGGAAATGAAGTGGGTAATGTATTAGAAAAGGTGATGACTTTACTTCCTAAATTTGAAATCTATAAGAATAATGAATATATTGGATGTCTATCGAAAGAATTATCTTTCTTTACTCCACATTACCACATTGACTATAATGGATGGCATATTGATGGAACTCTTACTGAATGGAATTATACAATTGTGGATGAAAACTATGATACTGTAGCGATTATTCGTAAAGAAATATTTAATTTAACAGATACCTATGTCATTGATGTTAAAGACCCAGAAAATGCATTGGATGCGCTTATGTTTGTCTTGGCTATTGATGCAGAAAAATGTTCTAGAAACAAGCGACAAAATTATTAGCACTCAGCTCTTGACTGTGCCAAATAATTGTACTATGATACTAGCAGTTAAAAGATATAAGTGCTAAGGAGGATTCAATATGCGCTATTACCCTAATTATTTTGATGACTTTTTCAATGATACTAAAAAACAAGATACAAGTACTGTATTAAGAACAGATATTTATGAAAAGGATGGATATTATCAAATCTGCATGGAGGTTTGTGGGATTCAAAAAGAAAATATTCAAATTGAACTAAAAGATGGCTACTTAAAGATCACAGCTACTCGTAATATCAACAAAGAAGATACGCGTGTACTTCGTCAAGAAAGATTTACTGGAACTTATTCTCGTTCTTTCTATATTGGTGAAGGCTATAAACAAGAGGATATCAAAGCTAGTTTTGACAATGGTGAATTATTTATCTTATTACCTACAAAACCAGTGAAGCGTGAAGAAGAAACAAGATATATCAATATTCAATAGTGAGAGACTTGCGTCTCTCATTTTTTGGATTATACTATTTTTAATCAAGTGGAGGTACAAACAATGAGTGTATTAGATGAAAATGTTGTTATCTTCAAATATTTTGAAGAAATCTCAAAGATTCCTCATGGATCATTTCATGAAGAAAAAATCGCAGACTATGTAGAAAATTTTGCGAAGGAACATGATTTTAAATATGTTCGTGATGACATGAATAATGTGATTATTTATAAAGAGGCTACACCAGGCTACGAAGATCACGATACAGTTATGTTGCAGGCACATATGGATATGGTATGCGAAAAGAATAAGGATGTCGACTTTGACTTTGAAACCGATGCTTTAAATTTATATGTTGAAGATGGCTGGTTAAAAGCAAAAGGAACAACATTAGGTGCCGATGATGGATTTGGCGTTAGCTACATATTGGCCATTCTTAGTGATGATACTCTAAAACATCCAAACTTAGAATGCGTATTTACTGTACAAGAAGAAGTAGGTCTATTAGGATCTATCCATTTAAAGAAAGAATACTTCCAAGCCAAGAAAATGATTGGTTTAGATGGTGGTGGTGAAGTTAGTACTTGTACCACTACAAGTGGTGGTCGCTATGCCTATGTCGATAAAACATGCACGTTTGAAGAAGTTGACAAACCAACCTACAAACTTACTGTCAAAGGATTAGATGGAGGGCATTCAGGTGCTTGCATTGATCAAGAGAAGGGTAACTCCATTAAAATCTTATTTAGAGTTCTGCAAACATTAAAAGATATTCAAATCGTATCTGTGAATGGTGGACTTAAAGAGAATGCGATTCCTAGAGAAGCAGAGGCAACTTTCGTTTCAGACATCAAGCCAAATATAGATTCTATCGTAAAAGATTTAAAAACAGAATTTGAATTTAGTGATAGTAAACTCGATATTCAATTGGAAGAATCAGACAAAGCCATTAAAGCTTTTACTTCAAAAGATTCAAACGAATTGATCACACTATACTACTTACTACCAAATGGTTTACAACATAAATCTATGGCTATCGAAGGATTAACTCTAGCTTCCCTTAACTTAGGTAAGCTAAGAACAGAAGACAATGTTGTAAAATGTGCATTCTGCATCCGTTCCCCATTAGAATCTATGAAGGATGAATTAGGAAATAAAATCAAAATTATTGCACAGTTATGTCATGCTTCTGAACATGAAGATACAAACTTCTGTGGTTGGAACTATGAAGCTAACAGTTCATTAAGAGAAAAATTAAAAGAAATCTTAAAAAAACAAGGTGTAGAAATGGAAACGGAAGCATCACACGGCGGTATGGAAACGGGTATTCTAAAAGGATTGATTCCAGATTTAGATATCATCACATACGGTCCTATTGCCCAAGGTTGTCATACACCAGAAGAAAAATTAAACCTAGAATCTTTTCAAAAAGCCTATAAAAACTTATGCGATTTGATTGCAGAATTGTAAGAGAAGTCTATACTTCTCTTTTATTTTGTGCTATAATACTTAAGCACATGGCGCGTTCGGCAAGCGGTTAAGCCACAGCCCTCTCAAGGCTGTATCACGGGTTCAAATCCCGTACGCGCTACCATTAAACAATTACTCCTTTACATAAAGGAGTTTTTATTTTATGTACAAATCGTGTAAGATATATTAAGAATATACCAGGATTTATACAGTTATATGTTTGGTAATATATTAGAACTTTTAGGCAGACTTTTAGTACTTAGTGTATTCATGAAATTACTTTACGCTATGTACTTAAAATACAGAGATTGGTAAATCTTAGAAAGGACTAATCTTTATAATGTTAGAAAAATTAACAGAAATTTTATATCTAATTTTTGATTATCCGTATAAATACTATATTTCTAAGCATTTTGAAGTATAGAAAAACACTCATTTTACCACGAATATACCACGATTGAATGAGCCTTGATATGACACTAAAATAAACATGGGAGATAACACAAAGCATCTGTGTATCTCCCATGTTTCATTCACGCAATATGATTATTCGCTCTTATTTCAAATTTTAAGATTGTTTTCATCATTTATAGCACCAGCTTTTAATGCCTTTTTAATATCACGTTTTTTTAGTCCAACCATATAATTCTTCCTTTATAAAAGCAAAGTACTTTATAAATCTTTGACCTTCATTTTATTAAGTTCCTCTTTACGATACTGATGTCTTCCGTCTATCCATATAACAAGTTCCAAAACAAGAATAATTGTGCATGGAACAAGAAATTCAGCAATTTGTATAGAACTTACAAAGTATATGTATGCAAAAACGATAATTGAAATCAAAGGGACAATCGCACCTAATTGCCATGCTTTTTTTGTACTAAGATATTTTTGCATACAAACAATAATAATAGTAATGATAAGCGTACTGAAAAAATTTAATAAAATAGACATAATCATCTCTCCTTTTCTTTTTTATATTTTTCGATAATAATTTTTGCGGTTTCTAAATCTATTCGTGAATCAACCGCAAGACCTTTCACAAAAGTCGTAAATGGTTCTTCTTCTTTTTGGTCAGACATTTCTATTTTTTGTATTAGCTTATCTAATCTTAATCGTACCGTTGGATAAGTAACACCATACGTTTTTGCGATTTCTTTTAATGACCCAGACTTTAAAACAAAATTTTTTAAAAAGGTAACATCTTCTTGTTCTAAAGACAGTATCCATTGAGGTATTTTATCAATCTCCATTTTTACATCCTCCTTTCACTTATACTTTAACTATATTAAATATAACATAAATAAAATTAAAGTCTATATTAATTTTATATTTATTTTTATTTTATAAGAGATATGAAACAAAGAATGAATTTTTTATTTTGAAAATTAAAATGAGCAAGCATACAAATCCGATAAAAAATGTACGGTTTATTCTCATTTACCCTATAATCTTCCAGTTACTATCCTTATGTAATACAAGCCTAAACTTATTGACAATCGTATCATATAATACTATACTGTACTTGTATTAGTGATACAGTATAAGACAAGGCGGTGGTATAGTGGATATTTTTATCAATAATCATGCCAGCATACCGATTTATGAGCAAATTTCTTCACAAATAAAGGCAATGATTATAAACGGAGATTTGAAAGCTGGAGAAGCACTTCCCTCTATAAGAGGACTGGCAAAGTCGTTGCATATTAGTGTTTTAACGGTTCAAAAATCTTATGATGTACTTCAAAAGGACGGTTTTATTGAAACAACCGCAGGAAAAGGTTGCTTTGTATCCGTTCAAAATCAAGATTTCTATTTGGAAGAACAGCAAAAGAAAATAGAAAATTATTTTACAGAAGCGATTGAAATTGCAAAGGTAAGCGGAATAAAGCTGGATAAATTACAATCTTTGCTTGAACTATTATATGAGGAGGAATGATATTATGGAAAAATATGCTTTAGAGCTTAACGGGGTAACAAAACAATACAAAGATTTCAAACTTGATAGTATTTCCTTTACTGTCCCTCAAGGAAGTATCGTTGGATTGATTGGAGAAAATGGAGCTGGAAAAAGCACAACAATTAACGCTATTTTAGGTTTGATTGTTACTGAACAAGGCAAAATTTCTGTATTCAATGGGAAAGATGTCAACGCCAAAACAAAAGAACATATCGGTGTTGTATTTGATGGAAGTAATTATCCCGACAATTTAACACCCGAAAAGCTAGGAAAAGTTTTTCAAAATATCTATGCTGAATGGAATAATAAAAAGTATTTTGAGCTATTAAATAAGTTTGAACTTCCTATCAACAAAAAACTAAAAGAATTTTCAAAAGGAATGAACATGAAGTATTCCATAGCGGTTGCTTTATCTCATAACTCAAAATTACTTATTCTTGACGAAGCAACAAGTGGACTTGACCCTATAATTCGAGATGATATTTTAGAAATGTTTTTAGATTTGGCTATGTCACAACAAACAGTTGATAAATAGCCATTTTTATAGGGGAGTATCAGA
>NZ_JAHQVB010000166.1 GCF_019052655.1 Holdemanella porci | reverse complement strand
TACGATAATAGAAATTCACCAACGACAGGGAAATATTGGCTGATCAAAACATTCGAAGTTTTAAAAGGAATACAAAACGATGTTGTACTAGACGGTACAGTATATTTGGATGAAACATATTTTACAAAAGTAAGAAGTAAACTAGTAACAAAAGATGGAAAGAAACTAAGAGGAATATCTCGAAATAAAATAGGTGTTGGTGTTGCTTGTAACGAGACAAAATCAATTTTTATAGTTACAGGAACATCTAAACCTTCAAGAAAATCAACGAAAGAAACATACAGTCAGCATATTGCAAGAGGTTCTGTATTAGTTCATGATGACGAACACTCTCATAGCATATTAATTGAAGAATTGGAACTGGAAAGCATAGTATACCCAACGGCAGAAACAAAAGAATTATCAGATAAAGACAATCCTTTATATCCGGTCAATAATCTTCATTTATTATTAAAACAATTTATAAGAAATCATGGAGCTTATGATAGAGAGCACCTCCAAGACTGGTTGAATCTATTTTGGTTCATTATGAATGAGCCAAAGGACAAGTATGATAAGGTGTTAAAATTTATTGAAATGGCAGTTT
>NZ_JAHQVB010000032.1 GCF_019052655.1 Holdemanella porci | reverse complement strand
AGATATTCTATCAGATTTTAAAAAGACTGTCGACAGTCACTTTGTCAACAGTCTGCGAAATGTTTCAATGAAACATTTCTCATTTTCGTTAAAACATACAAATAAACATTTGTGAATTTCGTTAAATATGTGTGTTGAACATTTTTAAAATTCGTGAGTGATTGTGATAAAAGACAAAACCGTTGGATTACTACCCAACGGTTTTTTTATAAGGCATTTTTGCACGCATATCTTTTAATCGATTTAATGCGGCAAGTAAGGTTTCATCTTTTTTCGCAAAGTGGAAACGAATATAGCGATTTTCCTTCTCTTTAAAGAAACTAGATCCAGGAACGGCCGCCACACCGACGTTTTTAATGAGATCCACACAGAAATCTAAATCTGAATCATAGCCAAATTCACTGATATCGACCATGACATAGTAAGCTCCTTGCGGTTCTGTATGCGGAATGTTCAATTCTTTTAAGCCATTGATGAATAAATCTTTCTTGTGTGTATATAGCTTTTGTAGTTCATCATAATAAGTATCACTAAATTCAAGCCCTACTACAGCTGCTTCTTGAAGTGGAGCTGCAGCACCAACGGTTAAAAAGTCATGTACTTTCTTGATTTGTTCGATGATATTTTCAGGGGCAATACAATAGCCTAAACGCCACCCTGTAATGGAATACGTTTTAGATAGGGAACTACAAGAAACGGTTCTTTCAAACATACCAGGTAAAGAAGCAAAATATGTATGTTTGTATGGTGCATATACAATGTGTTCATAAACTTCATCCGTAATCACATACGTATCATATTTTACGGCAAGACATGCGATATATTCCAATTCTTCTTTTGAGAACACTTTTCCGCAAGGATTACTTGGATTGCACAAAATCAAAGCTTTAGGATTTTGTTTAAACGCATTTTCTAATTCTTCTTTATCAAAGTTGAATACAGGTGGATGTAAAGGAACATAAATTGGATTAGCACCACAAAGGATGGAATCCGCCCCATAGTTTTCATAGAATGGAGAGAAAACAATCACTTTATCGCTTGGATCACAAATACTCATCATGGCTGCCATCATAGCTTCGGTACTTCCACAAGTGACAACGATGTTCTTGTTTGAATCTAAATCTAGATTCATGTATTTCGATTGTTTCTTGGCCAAGGCATCTCTAAAGTTTTGGGCACCCCAAGTAATCGCATACTGGTTAAAGTCTTCATGGGCAACTTCGCTTAAACGATTTAGAATTTCTTGTGGGGGATCAAAATCAGGAAATCCCTGCGATAGATTGATCGCATCATATTCATTTGCGATTCTTGTCATTCGACGAATTACAGAATCCGTAAATGTCTTGGTTCTTTTTGATAATTCTTTCATAATCACACTTCCTTTTTCATTTTTTGCATTGTATCATTTTTTGTGGAAATGTAAAATAAAATTGAGGTGATATTCGATGGAAAAATCTAAAGTATACTATACGGATTTTCATACCCGTAAATTAGGTGAGGGTCTACCTACAAAACTGCAATTGTTGGCTAAGAAAGCAGGAATTGCCAATTTGAATCTAGATGGAAAGTTTGTCGCAATCAAAATGCATTTTGGAGAATTAGGAAACATTGCATATTTACGCCCAAATTATGCACGTGCCATTGTGGATGTGGTAAAAGAATTAGGGGGAAAACCATTCTTGACCGATTGTAATACAATGTATCCAGGATCAAGAAAAAATGCTTTGGAACATTTGGAGTGTGCCTGGCAAAATGGATTTACTCCACTTACTGTAGGATGTCCAATTTTGATAGGAGATGGACTAAAAGGAACAGATGATATTGAAGTGCCAGTCGTTGGTGGAGAATATTGTCAAACAGCTAAAATAGGTCGTGCAATTATGGATGCCGATGTCTTTATTTCTTTGACACACTTTAAAGGTCATGAATCAACAGGCTTTGGTGGAACCATTAAAAATATTGGTATGGGATGTGGTTCGCGTGCAGGTAAAAAAGAACAACATTGTTCAGGTACTCCACATGTTGATGAAAAGCTATGTCGTGGTTGTAAACAATGCTTTAAAGAATGTGCGAATAATGGATTGGAATATGATGAAACAACACATAAGATGTATATCAATGAAACAAACTGTGTTGGATGTGGACGCTGTTTAGGGGCATGTAATTTTGATGCGATCTCCTTCAATAACTATAATGCGAATGAATTGTTGAATAAGCGTATGGCTGAATACACAAAGGCTGTTGTGGATGGACGTCCTAACTTCCATATTTCTTTGATTGTGGATGTTTCACCAAACTGTGATTGTCATGCCGAAAATGATTTACCAATTTTACCAAATATTGGAATGTTGGCATCTTTTGATCCACTTGCCCTAGATCAAGCCTGTGTAGATTTATGTATGAAGGCAAAACCAATGCCAGGATCACAATTAGATAAACATCTACATGATCCAAACTTCTGTGATCATCATGACCACTTCACAAATTCTACACCTGAATCAGAATGGAAATCTTGTTTAGAACATGCTCAAAAGATTGGTTTGGGAAATCGAGAATACGAGTTGATTGAAATGAAATAAACAGTAGCCTAGGCTACTGTTTTATTTAGGATACGAACTAAAATTGGAACGATGATCAATTGAATGATGATTCCAGGAAGGCAAGTGATAAAGCTTACCGTCATAAATACAGATAGTGTATAGCCTTGTGTACTTAGTACAAATGTGTTGATTAAGCCATTCACAATTCTTCCTGCAAGCATCGCAATAATTAAACTTATGTATAATTTGGGCATTTCGTTTTTGAAATTGATGTGTTTTTCACACAAGCCAGTAACTAAACCATATACAGCTAGTTCAATCATCATTTGGGGCAAAATCATGGCTGGAGGCATTCCTGTTGTCATACTTGAAAAAAATGGTGTAATAATTCCGCATGCCAAACCATAGGGAGCTCCACAAAATAAGCCACAAATCAATACAGGAATATGCATTGGTAAAAATACACTACCTCCATTTGGAATCACGTGAAAGGCCATTGGAAGTAATACGCCTAGGGCGATACATAAAGCGCAAGATACTAATTTTTTGGTTGTACTTTTCATAATCAGATTCCTCTTTTTTTATTAAAAAACAAATTTCTTTAAGCGAGAAAATGCTTCTTCCACTAAAATTGATGGTAAAGCTAAATTCATTCGAATTGTATTTGGATTCATAAATGGACGGCCATCTTGCCAACATACACCATAGTGAACCCCTTTCTTTAAAAGTTCATCCATCGTGATATCATGTGTATCTAAATACTTTGTGCAATCTAGATACAACATATATGTTCCTTCTGGCTTAATGACTTCAATGCCTTTGAAATTGTTGTGGATAAAATCAAGTGCATAATCTATATTATTCGAAATGACTTCATTTAATTCATTGACCCAATACAATCCCTCTTTACAATAAGCACCCATAAGAGCATGAACACTTAATATGTTAGGTGAATTGTAGTGAGATAAAGAGGCTTGTTTATTTAATCGATCACGAAGATATTTGTCGTAAACAATATGGTATGAACCGACTAAACCTGCAAGATTGAATGTTTTACTAGGGGCATAGGCCGCAATCGTTCTTTTCTTGGCATCTTCACTTATGGATTGCGTAGGAATATGTGTGTTTTCTTTACGTACTAGATCGGACCAGATTTCATCGCTAAAGACTAAAACATCATGTTTTTTACAGATATCCATAAATTTCTGGATTTCTTCTTTTTTCCATACTCTTCCTGTTGGATTGTGTGGGGAACAGAAAATCGCAAAATGGATATTATGTTTGATAATCTTCCTTTCAATATCTTCATAATCCATAGTCCAGATATCTTCTTTTTTTAACGGACTATCAATAATTTTTCTTCCCAAATTATTCAATGTGTGAATAAACCCAATATAACATGGTGACTGCACTAAAATGGGTTCGCCACTAGCACTAAAAGTCTCAAGTGCACTGGATAAAATACCAAGAACACCATTTTCATATCCGATAGCCTCTTTTTCCACATCTATGCCATGTGTTTCTTTTTGCCAGAATTGAATGGCTTTATAGTAATCTTCTGGTATTTCAAAATATCCAAAGTGAGGCTCATTGATTCTTTCGATCATTTGTTTTTGAATGTTTTCAAAAACAGGATAGTTCATATCTGCAACCCACATAGGGATTGTAGAAAAGTTTGGGTCTACCTCTACATCTTTAATAGGTAGAACATCAAGGGCAAGGGCATCATGTCCTTTTCGATTTAAAAGAGTTGTAAAATCGTATTTCATAATAAAAAAATTCTCCTTAACACAATAATAGTATAATTTTTCGGAATTTGAAATATTGAACGATATCATGTATAATGCTCGCATGACAGATAGTACTTCAACTTTAAAAAAGATTGTCGACTTATTGATTGACATCATCTATAAGACACATACCTATTTCTTGAGTATGAATGACTCATTTGAAGCACAATTATCTGATAAGCAACTTCACTTCTTGATTATTGGCTTGTTGGGTATCGGAATGCTTCTTGTGATTTATCCACTATTTAAGTGGATGGCTAAAAAGAACTTAACTGTTTTAATTAGTTGGTTCTACGTATTTACTGTACTTGTAGTTATTACGTTTGCGATTGAAATAGGCCAATGGTATTCGCATACAGGCGAAATTGACTTCAACGATATTTTGGCAGGTTTGGTCGGCTATTTTGCGATGTCCTTTATATTCCTGCTTGTGGTTGCGATTATCGAATTAATAAAATCGATTTTTAAGAAGAAATAATCAAAAGTTATTTCTTCTTTTTGATTCCATTTGTGGGATGATTAAATCAGAAAGAAGGAATGCTTATGCGCACACGATTTTATAATGCACGTATACTGACAATGAAGGATTTTGATGTTTTTTCAGGGGAAGTCTGGATAGAAGATAATAAGATTATATATGTAGGAAAAGTGAAAACTTCTACTTTTTGTTTTGACCGAGAAATAGATGTACACCAGAATCTAATTATGCCAGGATTTATTAATGCGCATACTCATTCTGGAATGACTTTTTTAAGATCAATGGCCGATGATATGCCTTTGCAGCAATGGCTAAAGGAAAGGGTATTTCCGATTGAGGAAAAACTAACACAAGAAGATATTTATTTCTTTTCAAAACTTGCGATATTAGAATATCTAACGAGTGGAATCACTACAAATTTTGACATGTATTTAAATCCTGAAGCAATTGTACATGCAAGTCTTGATATGAATTATCGAACGGTATTATGTGGTGCGGTTAATGATTTTTGTCTATCTGTAGAAGATGTAGAACGCTGCTTCAATGCATACAATCAAAAAAATAGTTTGATTTCTTATATACTAGGTTTTAGTCATGAATATACCAATTCAAAAGAAAAAATTCAACAAGTTGCAGCCTTATCTCATAAATATAAAGCGCCAGTTTATACACATTTAAGTGAAACAGAATATGAAGTTAATACATGCAAAGAAAAGACGGGACGCAGCCCTATTGAATACTTGTGTGATCTAGGTGTATATGACTATGGTGGAGGTGCATTTCATTGCGTACATATGAGCACGCATGATTTAGATTTATTCGCCAAAAAACATTTGAATGTCATCACAAATCCAGCATCCAATCTAAAACTAGCTAGTGGCATAGCTCCAATCCAATCGATGCTTCAACGAAATATCAATGTATGTTTAGGAACGGATGGTGCGGCAAGTAATAATTGTCTAGATATGTTTAGAGAGATGTTTTTAGTGACAGGACTAGCTAAATATAAAGAGAAGGATGCTTCTGCAGTCGATGCTTACGAAGTGTTGAAAATGGCGACAGTGAATGCTGCGAAAGCTTTACATTTAAATTGTGGTGTCTTAGAAGTTGGAAAGTTGGCAGATTTAATTATTTTAGATCTACATCAACCGAATATGCAGCCAATTAACAATGTCGCAAAAAATATTGTATACAGTGGATCTAAATTCAATGTAAAATGTACTATGGTCAATGGTAAAATTCTATATGAAGATGGACACTTTCATGTGGGATTTGAGATTGAGGCACTATATGATGAAGTACAAAAAAGGGTAGAGAGGTTAATGCGATGAATATACAGATTTTTGGGAAAAACAAATGCTTTGATACAAAGAAAGCACAACGCTATTTTAAAGAAAGAAATATTAAGTTTCAGTTTATTAATTTAGACGAAAAAGAAATGAGTAAGAAAGAATTTGAGAGTGTGCTTAGACAAGTTGGCATTGATTCCATGATTGATCCAAAGGCTAAGGATAAAGAATTATTGACAATGTTGAATTACTTGTCGAATAAAGAAGATAAAGTGTATCTCAATCAGCACATATTAAAAACGCCAATCGTGCGTAACGGCAAATTGGCGACAGTAGGCTACGAACCAAATGTTTGGAAAACATGGGATTAGTCTTTGTATAAGAAACAATCTTTTTCATGAGAATAAATCACACCGATGGCTTGAAGAAAGGAGTATATAATGGTACTTCCTACAAACTTCATGCCTCTTTTTTTTAAATCATTTGATATGGAATCTGAAAGAGTCGATGTAGTTTTTCCTGTTTCATAGATAATCTTTCCATGTGTAAAAGTACATAAATAATTATAAAAAGTTTGATACTCTTCTTGAATGGATTTAAAAATCTTCGCATTTGAAATACTTGCTTTGATCTTTAATTTGTTACGAATGATATTAGGATTGTTTCTTAATTGTTCTATTTTTTCTTCATCAAATTCAATCACTTTATCAATGTCAAAATCTTCATAAGCCTCTTTAAAAGCTTCTCTTTTATTTAGAACACACTGCCAACTAAGACCTGCCTGAAAAGATTCAAGGATCAACATTTCAAATAGATATTTTTCATCTATATTCAGTTTTCCCCATTCATAATCATGATATTCAATATATTTTGGATTGTTTAGATTACACCACGTACACCGTTTCATAATTTCATTTTAAAGTAGATAAAATGTGAACTCAATGATAAAATTGAATCAGTTGGTTATTCTCACTTGAGAATAACGGGAAGGATTTTATGCAAGATTCATTTGGTCGAAATATAAATTATATGCGAATCTCATTAACTGACAGATGTAACTATGCTTGTTACTACTGCAAGCCAGACATTTCAAAACATCTTTGTCATTCAGATATATTGACGTATGAACAACTTTTAGATATTTGTAGATGTGCCATTACTTTAGGAATCACTCGATTTAAAATCACGGGTGGAGAACCCACACTTCGTAAAGGCTATATTGATTTTATTTGCAGGTTAAAAGAATTGGATGGAGTTGAACAAGTAACTCTCACAACCAATGGAAGTTTATTTTCTTTTACAGATTTAGATGAACTAAAAAAAATAGGGCTTGATTGTATTAACTTTTCAATTGACACACTCGATGAATCTGAATATTTGAAGATATGTAAAAAGAACAATTTGAAGAAGGTTCTTTCAAATCTAGAATATGCCTATCAGATTGGAATCCCTGTGAAAGTGAATTGTGTTGTGGACAATCTATTTTCGCTTTCTCGATTTGAATCTATGTTAGAACTCATCAAAGATAAAAAGATTGCGTTGCGATACATTGAATTGATGCCACTAAAATATAGTGATCGAAACTCCAAAATGAATGAACTGATTGAATATGTACAAAAGAATTATACATTAAATGCATATAATAATAAGCTTGGCAATGGACCAGCTCATTATTATACAATACCAGAGTTTCAGGGATATATTGGTTTTATTGAAGCGTTACATAATAAATTTTGTGGTCAATGCAATCGCGTGCGCTTAAGTAGTGTAGGACGATTGAAATTATGTTTATTCCATAGTGATGGAGTGGATTTAAAACCTTATCTAAATGATTTGGAAGAACTAGAAAAAGTGATGAAAGAGTGGATATTCAAGAAGCCTAAGGAACATCATTTTGAAGAAGAACATTCGTCGACGGTGATGAATGAAATTGGAGGTTAAAATGGAATTAACACATTTTGATGAACATGGAAATGCATGCATGGTGGATGTAAGTGAAAAGGATGTTACTTCAAGAAGTGCTTGTGCGGTTGGAAGTATATTGGTAAATGAAGAAATTCTAAATAAAATTGAGCAGAACGACATGAAAAAAGGAGATGTATTAGGTGTAGCTCGTATTGCCGGAATTATGGGTGTAAAAAAGACGAGTGAGTTAATTCCTTTATGTCATCCTTTAATGATCAATAAGGTGAATATTGATTTTGATGTTGATAGAGCAAATTGTTTGATCTATGCCTACTGTACCGTGAAGTGTAATGGAAAAACGGGTGTAGAAATGGAAGCTTTGACAGGTGTAAACGTTTGTCTTCTGACAATTTATGACATGTGTAAAGCTGTAAGTAAAGATATGGAAATCAAAAATGTACATTTGGTTTCTAAATCAGGTGGAAAAAGTGGAGATTTTGTATGGAAGGAATAATTAAAGCTATTTGTATTAGTGAACAAAAAGGAACAGAAAAACATCCGGTTCAAGATATTGATATTATTGAGAATCATGGATTAGAAAATGATGCGCATGCGGGTAAATGGCATCGCCAAGTTTCTTTATTATCTTATGAAAAGCGTGAAGAATTTAAAGCTAAAGGAGCTGATGTAGAGGATGGTGCCTTTGGCGAGAACTTACTTGTATCAGGTATTGAATTCACAAGTTATCCAGTAGGAACACAATTTAAGATTGGGGATGTATTACTAGAACTGACGCAAATAGGCAAAAGCTGTCATTCGCACTGTGCAATCTATCATCAAGTTGGTCAATGTATTATGCCTCATCTAGGTGTATTTACGCGTGTAATACATGGTGGGCATATTTGCGTTGGAGATACCGTTGAAGTCATTGAAAATAAAGATTCTAGAATGCGTGTAGCCGTATTGACATTAAGTGATAAGGCAAGTACTGGACAAAGAAAAGATGAGAGTGGTCCATTAATTGAAAAGATCATGACAGAACATGGATACAATGTGACAAGTGTGACAGTGATTGCGGATGATGAAAATGAAATTGTTTCGCAACTCATCAATTTAAGTGATCGTTGCCAAAATGATTTAATTCTTACAACCGGAGGTACCGGACTTAGTATTCGTGATGTGACGCCAGAAGCCACAATGAAAGTTATGACAAGAAATGTTCCAGGTATTAGTGAAGCATTGCGCTATGAATCGATGAAATATACAAATAAGGCCATGTTGTCTCGTGGTGCAAGTGTATTAAGAAATCAGACTTTGATTATTAACTTGCCAGGAAGTCCTAAGGCAGTAAAGGAAAGTCTAGATATTATTTTAGGACCATTAAAACATGGCTTAGAAATTATGAAGGGTGAAGCGAGTGAGTGCGCAAGGAAGTAATTTAGATTTAACTCCAATCTGGATATCTTTAAAAACGGCAAGTATCACAATTGTGATCACATTTATTCTTGGTTTACTGGCGGCATGGTGGATTTATTCAAGAAAGAGCGAAGCTTTGAAAATGGTCTTTGATGGAATCTTTACTTTGCCTATGGTTTTACCACCTACAGTAGCTGGATTTTTCTTGTTGATGATCTTTGGCGTAAATCAACCTATAGGAAAATTTTTTATGAGTGCATTTGGCATTCGCATCGCATTTAGCTTTAGTGCGACTGTGATCGCAGCGGTGGTTATTTCATTTCCACTCATGTATCGAAATGCCAGGGGTGCCTTTGATCAAGTGGATACGGATTTAGTGTATGCCGCAAGAACTTTAGGAATGAGCGAATGGAACATCTTCTTGAAAGTGTTGATTCCCAATGCTTTACCAGGAATTATTAGTGGTGGTGTCCTTGCGTTTGCGCGTGGCTTAGGTGAGTTTGGTGCAACGGCGATGCTTGCAGGAAACATCATTGGAAAGACAAGAACACTTCCTGTAGCTGTATATAGTGAAGTGATGAGTGGAGATATGGAATCAGCTGCCTTTTATGTGTGGGTGATCATTGGCATTTGTTTTACAGCTGTGATTTTGTTGAATCTATATCAATTGTATGTTCGAAAGAAAAGGAGTTTCTAAATGTTGGAAGTACAAATATATAAGAAGCTTGCAGAATTTGATTTAGACGTTTCCTTTCAAGTGCACGACAATATTTCAGGGCTTATGGGAGCTTCAGGGTCTGGCAAAAGTATGACATTAAAATGTATAGCTGGAATTGAAACGCCAGATCAAGGACGGATTGTATTAAATGATCGTGTTTTATTTGATTCAGAAAAGAAAATAAATGTACCGATTCAAAAACGAAATGTGGGCTATATGTTTCAAAGCTATGCTCTATTTCCCAATATGGATGTATATGAAAATATTAGTGTGGGATTAAGGGCTAGAAAAGTAAATGATGTGGATATTGTGGTCAGGAAAGTGATGAAACAATTTCAAATTAGTGAACTTGCTTCAAGATATCCCAAACAATTATCCGGTGGACAAAGACAGAGGGTGGCATTGGCTCGTTTAATGGCTTATGAACCAGATGTTCTTTTATTGGATGAACCATTTAGTGCTTTAGATGAAGATTTAAAGGAAGATTTATTAAGGGAACTTAAAAGTGAGCTTCAAATTTCAAAACCGGTTGTTTTTGTATCACACAATGAAGAGGAAGTAAGTGAGTTGTGTGATTTTAAATATAAAATAAAACTAGGAGAGATCGTATGAAAAAAGGCTTAAGTGTTTTATTGGCTGGGGTCATGGCCATAAGTTTATATGGGTGTAGTTCAAATGAATCAAAGGAACAAGTAAAACTAACAATTGCGGCAGCCGCAAGTTTGGAAAACGCATTTGAAGATGAATTGATTCCTATGTTTGAAAAAGAGTATCCAAATGTAACGATTGAAGGTGTATATGATAGTAGTGGAAAATTACAGCTTCAAATTGAAAAAGGATTAGATGCCGATGTATTTTTTAGTGCAGCTACAACACAGATGAACGCTTTAAAAGATGAAGATTTAGTAGATGCAGATTCGATTTCAAATGTATTAGAGAATAAATTGGTATTGATCAAAGGAAAAGACAGCACTACAACAGTCACTGGATTTGATAATATTAAAGATGCTTCAATTATTGCGATTGGAGATCCAGAAGTGGTTCCTGCAGGAAGCTACGCAAAGGAAGCTTTGACAAATTTAGGTGTATGGGATTCAATTCAAGATCGTTTAAGCTTAGCGGGAAATGTAACGGAAGTATTGTCTCAAGTTGAAACACAAAATGCAGAAATTGGTTTAGTTTACGCGACAGATGCTGCAAGTAGTGATAAAGTAGAGGTAGTGGCAGAGTGCGATAATTCATTATTAGCTACACCAGTACTATATCCAGTTGGTCATATATCTAGTACAAAGCATAAAGATGAAGCCAATTCATTGATTGAATTCTTAAAGAGCGATAAAGCTTTAAAAGTATTCAAAAAATACGGATTTAAAAAAGGAGAATAACATGAAATTAATCAAGACACAGGATGCCGTAGGGCATGTACTTTGTCATGATATAACGCAAATCATTAAGGGTGTCACAAAAGATGCCCTTTTTCGTAAGGGTCATATTGTGACAGAAGAAGATATTCCTTTATTGTTGTCAGTTGGAAAAGAACATTTATATGTTTGGGAAAATGACGAGAGCATGATGCATGAAAATGATGCGGCTATGGTTTTACTAGATATGTGTAAAAATGAACACATGTCGTATGGTGAGATCAAAGAAGGAAAAATCGAATTAAAAAGTGAGATTCACGGGTTGTTGAAAGTAGATCGTAATGCTTTGTTTACAGTAAATTCATTTGGACAGATGATGATCGCAACAAGACATGGAAACACAGTAGTAAATCCGGGTGATAAACTTGCGGGTATGCGTATTATTCCTTTGGTGATTAAAAAGGAAAAGATGGATAAAGTTAGATCACTCATCACATCTCCTATTCTTGAAATTAAGCCATTTGTATTAAAGAAAGCGGCTGTGATCACAACAGGAAGTGAAGTGTATAAAGGAAGAATTCAAGATACATTTACACCAGTTATTCAAGCTAAATTGGCTGAGTTTGGTTGTGAAATGGTGTATCATGCGATTTGTGATGATGACGATAAAATGGTGACAGAAAAAATCAATGAAGCATTGACACAAGGGGTAGATATTGTACTTTGTACAGGTGGAATGAGTGTGGATCCAGATGATCGAACGCCACTCGCAATCAAGAACACAGGTGCCAATATAATTAGCTATGGTTCTCCAGTTCTTCCTGGTGCTATGTTTTTACTTTCTTATAAAGGAGAAGTCCCAATTGTTGGTCTTCCCGGATGTGTTATGTATGCCAAAAGAACGGTATTTGATTTAGTACTTTGTCGTTTACTTGCCAAGGATGTAGTGACATATGAAGAATTGTGTGATTTAGGTGAAGGTGGATTGTGCTTAGGATGTGATATTTGCACATATCCAAATTGTGGATTTGGAAAATGAGATATAAACTAAAAATTCAAATTGGTAATAATGAACCAAATTTTGGCAAGGGCGTTGTAGAACTATTGGAATTATGCGATAAGTATGGTTCTCTATCAAAGGCTTATAAAGAAATGGGAATGTCAAATTCAAAGGCTTGGAAAATCATCAAAAGAGCTCAAGAAGATTTGGGTTATGAACTGGTTCATACGACGAGTGGTGGAAGTCTTGGTGGAGGCTCGCAATTGACTTTAGAAGGAAAAAAATTGGTACGTAAATATAAATTGTTTCAAGAAAAAATAGAAATGTATTCCGAACACGTGTTTAAGGAAGTATTTGAAAATGAATAAAGAGGAAGTATTGATTATTACTTTTAAAAGTATTCAAGATGTTCTAGATTTGGAGTCTAAGACAAAAAACGGGCGTATGATACCTGTTCCAAGTTGTGTTAAGGCAGGATGTGGCATGTGTTTTATGTCGAAGGATCTAGATGAGGAAAAGTGGAAACTCTTTTTAGAAGAACAAAATGTTTTGTATGAGGATATAGTAAGGGTGAATTTTTGATGAATGAAAAAATATATTGTAAGAGTGGTGGATGTAGTGCTAAATTGGGCGCAAAGAAATTGAGTCATATTCTAGAAAAAATTGATTCTTATAAAGACAGTAATGTTTTGGTTGGATTTGATTCAAGGGATGATGCGGCAGTTTATCAAATCGATGAGAATCATGCGCTTGTATCTACTTTGGATTTCTTTCCACCTATGGTAGAAGATCCATATTTGTATGGTCAGATTGCAGCAACAAATGCACTCAGTGATATTTATGCGATGAATGGTACGCCTAAAACAGCTTTAAATATTGTGTGTTTTCCAGACAATGAGGATTTGAATATTTTAGGTAAAATCATTGAAGGAGGAAATTCTAAGCTGGTTGAAGCTGAGTGTGCACTAGCTGGAGGGCATTCCATTCGTGATGATTCAATTAAATATGGTTTGAGTGTAACTGGTTTGGTAAATCCAAAAGACGTAAAGAAAAATAATGGCACACAATGTGGGGATGTCTTGATTTTGACGAAGCCTTTAGGTGTTGGTTTGACTTTAAATGCGTTGCGTATGAATGATTGTTCTAAAGAAATGCAGGAAAGAGTCTTTAAAAGTATGACTACATTAAACAAGTATGCTTGTGATGTTTTAAAAAAATATGATGTGCATGCTCTAACCGATGTAACGGGTTTTGGCTTGTTGGTGCATTTAAATGAGATGTTAGACGAAAAAAATAGTGCAGTGATTTATAAGGATTCGATTCCATATTTTGATGACTGTCAAAAGTATGTCGAAGAATTTTATTTAAGTGGGGCTGCCCAGACCAATCGCAATAGTGTAGAGGGTAAGATTAGTTTTGATTGTGATTTCTTTACAGAAGAAATCTTGTTTGACCCACAAACGAGTGGTGGCTTATTAGCTAGTGTATCTAAAGCGGATTTAGAAATGCTAGAGAAAGATTTTAAGGAAAATAATCTTGAATTGTATGTTGTGGGTGAAGTCATTGAGAAAAATGAATATAATGTATATGTAAGAGGTAGGAAGATATGAAAACTTTAGATTGTAGAGGCTTAGAGTGTCCACTTCCAGTTGTAAAGACAAAGGAAGCTTTAAAAGAAGAAAATGTAGTTTCAACAATTGTGGATAATGAGATTGCGGTTGAAAACTTGACGAAGTTTGCGAAAGTAAAGAATTATACGGTAAATTCTAAAAAAGAGGGTAAGGATTATATTGTTGAAATTTCAAAGGGTGATGAAGAAGCAGATTTTGAAGTGGAATACACATATGCGGACTGCAGCTTGGCTAAGCCTAAAATGGTTGTTGTGTGCGCAAGTAATGTGATGGGTTCAGACCTGGATTTAGGTGCGATTTTAATGAAATCATTTATTTTCTCTTTGACAAAACAAGATGTTTTGCCAGATGAAATGATTTTCTATAATGAGGGTGTAAAAATCACAACGACAAAGAGTGAAACTTTAGAAGATTTAAAATATTTAGCGGATAATGGAGTAGAAATTGTAAGTTGTGGAACTTGCTTGGATTTCTTCCATTTAAAAGAAGAACTTCAGGTTGGTTCAGTCACAAATATGTATGATATTGTAGAAAGAATGGAGAAGGCTGATAAAATTATCAAGCCATAAGGATTATGAATAAATGTGTTATTGTGCGTGGTGGAGGAGACATAGCGACAGGGACAATATATAAACTTGTAAAAAGTGGATTTCAAGTATTGGTGCTAGAAGTTGAAAAACCAAGCGCAATACGAAGAAATGTTGCCTTTTGTCAGGCTGTGTATGAAGGAAAATTTACGGTTGAAGATATGACGTGTGTTTTAGTTTCAACGATAGAAGAAGCTAAAGCAGTGATGGCTAAAAATCAAGTCGCAATGATGGTAGATCCAAATGGTGAAACGATTTCTAAAATAGAACATATTGCCTTGGTGGATGCGATTCTTGCCAAGAAGAATTTAGGTACGACAATAGATATGGCACCTATCACAATTGGTTTAGGCCCTGGTTTTTGTGCAGGCAAAGATGTGCATGTGGTTGTGGAAACGATGCGTGGACATAATCTAGGAAGACTGATCTACCAGGGACATGCTTTGCCAAATACGGGTGTTCCTGGAAATATTAAGGGATATTCTAAAGAAAGAGTGATTCATTCTCCTTGTGCAGGTGTATGTCACAATGTCAAAAAGATTACAGATATCGTTGAAAAAGGAGAAATTATTGCGTATATCGATAAAACACCAGTGTATGCGAGCATGTCAGGCTTACTTAGAGGATTGATTCAGGATGGATACAATGTAACATCTGGATTTAAAATGGCAGATATTGATCCTAGAGTGGATGAATATCAGAATTGTTTTACAATTTCTGACAAGGCACGTTGTATTGGTGGAGGTGTTTTGGAGGCGATACTGCATGGTTTATCTTGATCAGGCTGCGACTAGCTTTCCAAAACTAGATGTAGTCAAACAAGCGGTAATGGATGCATTAGGTGTGGCAGGCAATGCGAATCGTAGTTCAAATATGGATTCTTCACGTTTGATTTTTGCGGCAAGAAGAAATATTGCACAGCTTTTTGGACTCTCTGATTTTCACCGTGTTATTTTAAATGGTGGAAATACCGAGAGTTTAAATACTTGCATTAAAGGAATCTTAAAAGAAAATGATCATGTGATCACTACGTATGCGGAGCACAATAGTGTGCTTCGTCCTTTATACGAGTTAGAAGAAAAGGGAATAATCACATTAACGATATGTGCTCCTTATTTAGAGGATATTAAATGCCATATTCAAAAAAATACTCGAATGGTTATCGTGACACACAGTTCAAATGTGACAGGTGAAATTTTTGATGTGGATTCCATTGGAAAGTATTGTAAAGAATGTGGCATTCTTTTTATGGTGGATGCGGCTCAAAGTGCAGGTCATATACCAGTATCTATGGAAAATATTGATGTTTTATGTTTTAGTGGCCATAAAGGTCTATTAGGGATTGGTGGTATTGGTGGTTTTTGCGTAAAGGACATTGAAGTAAAGCCATTGATTTCTGGTGGAACGGGCATAGATTCTTTTAATCCACAAATGCCAGAGGCGTATCCAGAACATTTAGAGGCGGGAACACAGAATCTTGCAGGAATTGCAGCTTTAAATGCAGGGGTTCAATATGTTTTATCACATCAAAAAGCGATTGTGGAAAAGGAACACTTTTTACTTCAAAAATTATATGAAGGTTTAACAGGGGATGTAGAGTTTTATTCATCTTTAGAAAATTCTACGCCTATTGTGGCTTTGAATATTCCAGGTAAAGATAGTGCTTATGTGAGCGACTTATTGAATTATAAGTATGGTATTGTGACACGTTGTGGAGCGCATTGTGCTCCATTAATGCATAAACATTTAAAAACAGAAGAACAGGGAATTGTACGCTTATCTGTATCTTTTCAAAATACAATAGAAGATGTGGATTTTGTGGTGCGTGCAATTCAGGAGATTTCAAATGATCATTAGTGTAATTGGTTCAGGTGGAAAAACAACGTATATCCGTGAGTTAAAAGATAAATATGTTTCTATGAATAAAACCGTTTTAATGTGTACAACGACGCATATGTTGATTGAAGAAGATACATTGGTAGATCCTGGTTATGATGAAATAATGCATAGAATTGAAACATATGGATATTGTCATGCGGGAAATCGGTGTGGTGACTTGAAAATTGAGGCGTTAGATGAAGAGTTGTTTAATCAATTAAAACAAGTGGTGGATGTGATACTGATTGAGGCAGATGGTTCTAAGCATTTACCTTTAAAATATCCAAACGTGAATGAACCAGTTCTTGATTCAGATACGGATGAGGTTGTGTTGATTTCAAATCTAAATGGATTAAATCAACCAGTAAAAGATGTGGTACATCGTTATGAACTTGCAAATTTAGATCCGAATGAACTTGTAACACCTAGAATTATGCAAGATTTAATACGTGCTTATTTAAAGAAACTAAATAAACCTGTAAAGATTCATGTGAACGGGGCTATGGATTTGTATACGCGTTGTGTAAGAGTTTTATTAGAAGAAAATGTCGATGTGAATATCATCCAAAAGGAATGGTTTAATATGCAGCCTAAGCTTGTGATTTTAGGCTGTGGACATGTCAGTCAATATTTAGCTAAAATGGCTAGTATATTAGAGTTGTATACGATTGTGATTGACAATCGTAAAGAATTTGCGAATCGGGAATGTTTTCCAACCGCAAATGAAATTCATTGTATCGATTATGATCAAATGGATTCTGTATTGCCAGATGAAGAGAATGCTTGTTATGTGATAGTGACAAGAGGACATAAAGATGATCGTCTTTGTCTAGAAAAGACGATTCGTAAACCTCATTTATATTTGGGTATGATTGGAAGCAAGGGAAAAGTAAAAAAGACTTTTGATGCTTTGATTGAAGAAGGATATTCTAAGGAAGAAGTATCGAATGTGCATGCTCCAATTGGCTTAGATATTAAGGCACAGACGCCTGCTGAGATATCAATCAGTATTTTAGCGGAGCTTATTGAAATAAAAAACGCAAAGTTTAGTTCGAGTGTTTCGAAAGAATTATTAGAATCCAATGTTCATGGAACTTTATGTATCATTATTGATAAAAAGGGGTCAGCACCAAGGGGGGTCGGCAGTATGATGTTAGTGCATAAAGATGGAGTCATTGATACGATTGGCGGAGGAAAAGTCGAGTATCAGGCTATTTTAGATGCCAAAGAATGTAAAGAAGTTATGATCAAGGAATATGATTTATCCAATGCAGAAAGTGCTACATTAGGCATGATTTGTGGTGGATATAATAAAGTCTTGTTTATACCGGTGTAGAGGAGGAATTGGATTTGAAGAAAAGAAGACGAGTAAGAAAGTCAGCGGTTTTTGTGATTTTTGTATTACTTTTGATTATTGCGTTGTTGATTTCGATAATCGCAAAAAAAGTTAGTGATAATCAGGTAAGTGAACCTAAACAAGAAAAGACAACAGAAACAAAAAAAGAGAATAAGAAGAAACAAACAAATTTACCAAAGGTGAAAAAAATAGATCAAAGTGGCGACCCATATGAGAATACAGTAACAGTTTCGAATTTAGATTCAATCTATATTCTTGTGAATAAGTATTCAGGTTTACCAGAAGATTATGAACCAAGTGATTTAGTTCAGGTACCTTCGAGTGGTGAAAATGAGAATGTGCGCATGCGAAAAGAAGCGGCAGAGGCATTTGAAAAGTTGATCGAGGCGGCATCAAACGAGGGATTTATTTTGAATGCTTGTTCAGCTTATCGTTCTTATGCATACCAAACAGATTTATTTAATAATGGAGCTGCAAGCTACGGCGAAGAATATGCGGATCGTTATTGGACAAGACCAGGGTTTAGTGAACATCAGTCTGGTTTAGCAGTTGATATTCGTATGGACAATGATTGTAGTGATTTAGATGCCGTTCGATATAATTCGCACTATAATTGGTTGTTAGAAAATATGCATACATATGGCTTTATTTTGCGTTATCCTGATGATAAAGAAGACAAAACAAAAATTGCTCCAGAAAGCTGGCACTTGCGTTATGTGGGTGTAGATTTGGCAACGTATTTGTATGAGAATAACTTAACTTTAGATGAATATTATGGAGCTTAGGCAATCATTGGATTGCCTTTTTTGATTTATCAAATGATGTGTTGTATACTAAAAATAACATATATAAAGGATTAAACTATGAATATAGATAAAAAGATAATAATGGGTGTAAGAAATAAGGATGCGGATGCGAAGAAAGAGCTTATTTCATTGACGCGAAATCATTTGGTACAAACAATTTATAAGCGTTATATTGGTTTAGAGGAAAAAGAAATCAATGACATCTTACAGGCAACGTATACATACGCATTTATGAATATGGATAAATTGAGTGATGATAAGAATTTTTTGAAGTGGATCACGGTTTTGTTGAATAAACAATTGCGTGAGTATATGCAGGCTAAAGAACATACAGGTATAACTACGGCTTTACGTGGACTTCCTCAATATAGACAATCGGATGTGGATGATTGTTTAAATGAGATGCCAGAAAATCAAAAGACAGTGACAATCATGCATTGTCTAGGAAAATTGAAAGAGAAGGATATCGCAAATCGTTTAAAGATGAGTGAAGAGGGAGTGGCTCGTTTGTTGAAGAGCGGTAAACAAAAAGTAAAGGATGTATTAGATAAGAAGTGACAATTATGGCAATCGGTTTGGTTACCGTTTATTAAAATGAATTTTATTAAAATTGATTTTAATAAAAACTATTTTAATAAAAGTATAAAGAATAATGCTATTTCGTAGTGAAGATGTATTAGATAAGACTTCAGATCGTGTGATTTGAAGTCTTTTGTTTTATATGGGCTTGCGTAGCTAATCAGCTAGGTTGAAATGTTTAAGTGCATAGGCTAATCCATCATCTGATATATCTTTTGTGGTGAAGTCAGCTACTTTTTTACATTCATCGGCACCATTTCCCATGCATATACTAAGTCCTGCGGCTTGTAAGATGTCTAGATCATTTAGACTATCTCCAATTACAACTGTGTCTTCAATTGCTTTGTTTAAATAGCTTGTGATTTGTTTTAGACCAGTAGCTTTTGTGAGTCCTTTTATGGATATTTCGCCATTGTATAAATCTAAATGGTTGTTTTTATACATAAATCCAGTGAGCGAGTCTGGGATTTTTTGGAATAGTTTTTCACACGACTCTTTGTTTTTAGTGAAGATGGATATTTTAACCACTTCTTTTAAATCTTGTTCTTTCATTTCTTCAAATGGAAAACAATTGTTTTTAGCCATCATTGCGCGGCTTAATTCAGAATCTTCGTTATTTTTAAACATAAGACCAGATAAACAAATAAATGCTTCTTCACTAAGATAATTCTTATGAATTCCATCTAGTGAAAATCCTATATTATTGACTAACATGAATTGAATTAAGTTGATTAATTCTTTTTGTGGATAGGTCTTGCAATAAATGGGTTTGTTTTCAACGTAAACCACGGCTCCACAAGAAACAATCATACCATCTAATGGAAAATCAAGTATTTCTTTATCAATGTCGGCATAGGGCCTTCCTGTGCTTAAAAATATTTTATGCTCCTTTGATTTTGCGCTTAAGATAGCTTCTTTAGCACTTTCTGGAATATCATCCTTTTTGTGATCAAATAGTGTTCCATCGATGTCTATGAAGATTAATTTATGATTCATAGTCATTTTCTTTTTCTCCTAATGCAGTGTATATAATCGATTTAAATTCATCAAAAGAAATACAATTTCTTATTTCTTGAATCACCTTATCTTCACTGAATAAAGAAATGAGTGATTCATATAAAGCGCGGAACGATCTTCTATCAGCTTTGTTTATGGCTAACAATAATACGACATGGACAATGTTAGAATCCCATTGAAATCCTTCTTTTGAAACGGCTACCGCAATACTTGTTTTAATGGCATTCATTTCAACGGAATGAGGTATGGCCACATTACCAAATGCAGTACCAGCTGCATTCTCTCTTTTGTAGACACTTTCTTCAAAACTTGTATCTACATAATTTTGTACAAGTAAACAATCGCATAGTTTAGCTAGAACTTGTTTTTTGTTTTTGAGTTTTGAATCTGCTACAAATAGATCTGGTTCAAAAAAGTCATTAAATTTAACTTTCAATTTTCTGTCTCTGTATTTTTCTTGTGATTGTAAAATAGCATTTTGAATTATAGAGAATTGACTATTTAAATTTAAAGGAGATATCGAAACAATATCTAAAGGTTCATTTGTATTTGTGTTAATGATTGTATTGGTTACAGGAATTGTAGTGAATAGTATAGAAACTGGATTGTTTAAGGTGCAAAAATCATTTTCGTTATGGATAGATCCAACCATATTTAATTGATTGCCAAAATTTAACATCAAACTATTCATGATTTGATCAGCCATATTATGATAGTTTGGACATAAAATTGCGACTGGCACTTTATCCTTGTTATCGGCCTGTCTTTCAATTTCAGAGCCTATGTGCATAGCTAAAAATGAAGTCTCGTCTTCATTGATTTTAATATTAAAACGTTCTGCCAAATCTAAAGAAATATAGATTGCGATATCAAAAATTAATGGACTATTATTTTTAATAATTTCAGCCATTGGATTTGATGTGTATTTACCAGATTGTGCTCTTAATAACAAGTTCTTTAAATGTAATGTAAAAGGTGTTTTAAAGGCTTTGCTGGAAAGATCCACCATATAAATATTGTTGATGTCTTCAACATATTTATCGATTAATTCAATAATACTATCACCAACTAATTCTTTTAGTTTCTTAGATGATTCTTCAATAGAAAAATTAGCATTTGTTTTGAAAAGCATATATATTTCAAAACGCTCATATTTGTTGATGGAAATATCAAATGTTGTTTCTAATTGTTCTATAAATTCATTCAAGAAATTTAATTCAACTTGATTATCAATACTTACTTCATTTTGTCCATCATTTAATTCATTTCCATTTAATTCTCTGTCTACAATAATCAATAGATGTAATAAAAGGTTCATTGAGGAAAAGTCATTTAAATAGTAATTATATTTTTTGAATGTAGTGAAAATAATATTTTGAAGTTTTTCTACATTGATTGATGCAAAATTATCTTTTAATACATTCACATTCATAATGCTCGATTTGGATTCTTCATTAATAACATAGGATAATAATTTTCTTTTATTGATTTCATCACCTTTGATACGAACACAATCATGTTCACAATAAAATTCAAGGTTATAAGAAGAATATGTTTTATTCATTTTTGAAATAATAGATTTAATAGTTGAATAGCTTACGCAAAGGCTATCGCATAAATTGGTACTACGTCAAGAAAAAGGACTCATAAAATAGATAAATTTTAAATTCTAATG
>NZ_JAHQVB010000031.1 GCF_019052655.1 Holdemanella porci | reverse complement strand
ACAATAGTTGGGCTTGCCCCTGCGAAGATAGCTAGCTGCCGGGTCCTTTTTTTTTGCCTTTTTTGTAATTTTATTGTAAAATCATGAGTTGTATGGAGATTGAAATTATGAAAAAAATTGGATTTAATAATCAAAAATATTTAGAAATGCAGTCAGAGCATATTAAAGAAAGAATTTCTCAATTTGGAGATAAATTATATTTGGAGTTTGGTGGAAAATTATTTGATGATAATCATGCTTCTCGCGTATTACCTGGATTTTCGCCAGATTCAAAATTACAAATGTTGATGCAGTTAAAAGATGATGCTGAAATTGTCATTGTCATTAATGCTAATGATATTGAACAAAATAAAACTCGTTCCGATTTACAAATTACATATCAAGAAGATGTTTTACGTTTGATCAATGAATTTACTCAACGAGGATTATATGTTGGAAGTGTTGTTGTAACACAATACAATCGTCAAAAAGCAGTTGATTTATTTAAAGCTCGTTTGAAACGTAGAAAAATTGACGTATATTTCCACTACTTTATTGAAGGATATCCTACAGATACTAAAAAAATCATTTCTGATTCTGGATTTGGAAAGAATGATTATGTTAAGACAACAAGACCTTTAGTTGTTGTGACGGCTCCAGGTCCTGGTAGCGGTAAAATGGCTACTTGTTTATCACAGTTATATCATGAACATAAACATGGCATTAAGGCAGGATACGCAAAATATGAAACGTTCCCTATTTGGAATTTACCTTTGAATCATCCTGTAAATTTGGCTTATGAAGCTGCAACTGCAGATTTGGCCGATGTAAATATGATTGACCCATTCCATTTACAGGCTTACAATGAAGTAACAGTTAATTATAATCGTGACATTGAGATTTTTCCTGTCCTAAAGAACATTTTTGAAGAAATATATGGTTCAAGTCCTTATCAAAGTCCTACAGATATGGGTGTAAATATGGCGGGTTTATGTATTAGTGATGATGAAGCATGTTGTAATGCAAGTAACCAGGAAATCATTCGTCGTTATTTTGTAAGTAAAACAAGATATGCTCATGAACTATGTTCATATGAAGAAGTTCAAAAACAAGAAGTTGTTATGAACAAAGCGGGTATTACAGAATTAGATCGTCCTTGTGTTGTTGCTGCACGTAAAAAAGAAGAACAAACTCATTCTTTATCTGGTGCTATTGAATTGGATGATGGAACAATAATTACAGGAAAAACAACGAATTTAATGGGTGCTTGTTCAGCCGTTTTAATGAATGTATTAAAACATCTTGCAGGAATTGATAAAAAGAAAGTTTTAATTTCACCAGAAGCTATTTTACCTATCCAAAACTTAAAAACAGAATATCTTGGTTCGGTAAATCCAAGACTTCATTCAAATGAAATTTTAATTGCGTTATCTGTTTCTGCTTTGCATAGTGAAGATGCAAAAAAAGCATTAGCTATGTTACCAAAATTAAAAGGTATGCAGGCTCATGTGACTTGTGATGTTGCGGATGTAGATTTAAGTATTTATGCGAATTTAGGCATTATGCTTACATATGATGCTAATAAAAAGTAGGAGGTTTCTATGGCAAAATCAATTCCTAGCTCTGGGGCAGGAGCTGTTCGTATTATTTTAAAAAATAAAGATACTTTCCATTTTGATTTAAGAGAAAAGAAAGAAGATAACGGAAAACAAAGTTATTTGTTTGATGTATATTACGAAAATACTACTGGTACTTTAAATGTATTGATGGATAATGGTAAACCCGTTATTGCAGCATTGAATTTAAGTTTGGGTAAAGTTATCACTTTGTCTAATGATACAAACTTAAAAAAATTATGTAACTATGTAGTAGATAAGGTGAACGTATAATGAAGATAAGATTGCATGTAGTTGTTGACAAAGAAGATGATGCTGTTGTTGAAGTTGTTCAAAACGCATTGAATGAAATTTGTTCAAAGATGTCTTATTCTCCAAGTCGATTACAGCCGAGTTTAGCTGGTTGCATGGAGTTTTATGCGACAAGTGATTTGAGTGAAGATGAAATCGATGATTTATTATCCAAATTGAATAATGACTGGGATGGAGAAAATGATGATTGTCAGGCTTATAGCTTTAATACGGCAATGTTTCATCCAAATGTCTACTATTTACAATTCCAATCTTTCTAGGATATATTATGATTGATTACACAGAAGGTTCAAATAAACAATATCATACTCAATTAGAGGAAAATGGTGTTGGAGATTATGTTATTTTAACGGGAGATCCCAAAAGAGTAAAGGATATCGCATCTTATTTAGATGATGCATATTTTGTTGCGGACAACCGTGAATATGTTACATATTCAGGCTATATTAATGGAGTATTATGCAGCGTAGTTTCAACTGGTATTGGTGGAGCCAGTATTGCAATCGCAATGGAAGAGCTTATTCAACTAGGGTGTCATACCTTTTTACGTGTAGGTACATGTGGTGGTATGCGTCTTGATGTTCAAGGTGGAGATATTGTGATTGCAAGTGGTGCCATTCGCCAAGAAGGTACAACACGTGAATATGCACCTATTGAATTTCCAGCTGTTCCTCATTTTGAAGTTTTAAATGCTCAAGTAGAAAGTGCAAAAAAACTTAATCTGCCTTATCATGTAGGTGTTGTTCAAAGTAAGGATTCTTTTTTTGGTCAGCATGCACTGGAAACAATGCCAGTTTATCAAGAGTTGCAAAACAAATGGGATGCGTATTGCAGACTGGATTGTCTGGCTTCGGAAATGGAATCAAGTACTGTGTTTATCGTAGGACAAACTCGTCATGTTCGTAGTGGAGCTATGTTTTTATGTTTAGCGAATCAGGAAAGAGAAAAAGCAGGATTATCAAACATTCAAAATCATGATTTAAAACCATTAATGAAATGTGCTGTTTTAACATTGAAAAATTTGATACAAAAAGATGAGGCTGAGAATCACTAGGATCTCAGCCTTTTTAATGTGTTTGGAATATTGTTGATAATATCTTCTGGCATGAAACTTGCCAAATCTATATCAAGTTTAGCACTTTGCGAATGAATATAGGTAGCACATAGAGCCGCTTGTAAACTATCTTTGCACTGTCCAAGCATCGCAACGACAATACCACATAAAATATCCCCACTGCCGCCTTTTGCCAGACCTGCATTTTGTGCATCTAAAACATAGACACTGCCTTGATGGGCAATATAGGTTTGACTTGATTTTAGTATGAGTACGCAGCTTGGATATTCTTTTGAAAAGTCGCGAGCCACTTCGAATGGATTTGATATAATGGTAGAAACATGGATACCTGTTAAATCGGACATTTCTTTAATATGCGGAGTTAAAATTGTGGTTTCACTCCGTTTTAATAATTCAATATTCTTTTGTGCAGCCCATAATGCATCGGCATCAAGTACTATTTTTTTGTCACTCTTTAAAGCTTGTTCAACTAAAGCGATAGTAATGTTGTTTTTTTGCATGCCATTTCCAATTGAAATAATTGAATAATTGTTAATATTTTGTTTCAACAAATCAATGGCTTTAGAACTAAATATACCATTACGATCGGCACATTGAAGAAGCATATAAAAATCGGATTTGATTGCGAGAACATTAGAAATACATTCTGGAACCATCAAAGTAAGAGTACCGATACCACTTTTATAAGCACTAAGACTTGCCATGTGGATTGCACCATGCATGTTTTGACTTCCGCCAATCATTAGGGCTTTTCCAAAAGTTGACTTATGTGCATTCAATGGGCGATTTGGAAGATGAATATCCTCCTCATTTAATATTTTAATTTTGTCCATGCATTTTTGATGAAGAATTTGAGGAATTCCGATATCTACGAGATATAATTTGCCACAATGATTTTTTCCTTCATTTAGCCATTGTCCTTGTTTGTAGCAATCCAAGCTAATTGTGTAATCTGCATGAATGGCGCATCCTAGAACATTTCCCATAGTGGAATCAATGCCACTAGGCATATCAATACTGATAATGGTGGACTGAGATGTGTTTACATTTTGAATCATAGTTTTATAAAATCCGGTAATATCTCTAGATAATCCATTGCCAAAAAGGCAATCAATATAAATGTCATAAGTGACATTAGGAAGATTTTTGCTGAATGGAATTTTTAAATTTTGTACCATTTGAAATTGAATTTTTTCATCTTCCGACATCTTTTTGATTTCTGGAACCACAACATATAGATTTGGATATTTAGGCTGTAGAAGTCTTGCGATTGCTAATCCATCGGCACCATTATTTCCAGGACCGCAAAGAATACAGATAGATTGGTTTGTATTTGTGATTTGTTCAATAATTTCGGCTGATTTTAAAGCTGCATGTTCCATCAAAATCAAACTTGGAATCTGGTATGTTTTGATGGCTGCATGATCAATGTTTCGAGCCGTAGTTTGCGTATGTATATAGGCTGGATACATAATCTCACACTCCTTATCTTTACTATACTCTTAATGTTTAAAAAATCATAATACTTTTAAGGATGTATGTTATAATTATGAAATTGGGGGTATTTATTTTATGTCGAAATCTTCAGCGGCCAAAAAGTCGATTATTGTTGGCGGCCTGATCGGAACAGGCGGTCTATTTGTATCAAAACTAATTGGATTGGCTTATACAATTCCATTTTCATATATACTTCAATCGGAAGCGTATCAGTCTGTATATGCACAATCTTATAATATATATGCGTATTTATTGACGATATTTCAGTCGGGAGTCCCTTTTGCCGTGGCCACACTTGTAGCTCGTTATATTGCTTTAGAAGATGCGAAAAGTGTTATTCTGGTAAAGAAAATTGCTTTTGCGATTTTAGGCTTAACGGGATTTGTTGGAATGATCCTCTTATTTACTTTATCGAATGTAATTGCGCCAGCTATGGTCGCCAAGAATGCCGATATCATGGCAAATTGTTTGAAAATATTATCTCTAGCGATTTTTCTTGTTCCTGTATTATCTGCATTTAGAGGATATTATCAAGGCTTAAAAGAAATGGAAGAATATGCTTTTTCACAAGCTTTTGAACAAGTGTTCCGCGTTGCCTTTTTACTAAGTGCAGCATGCCTTGTAGTCTATGCGTTTGGATGGGATAAAAAGTATGCATTATATGCGGCGGTTATGTCAACTTCTGTGGCAACGATTGCGGCAATTTCTCAATTTGCGTATTTTGATCGTAAACACCAATGTGTAGTGGATGAAATGGTACAAAGACAAACGACACGTTCTCATTCAGCTAAGAAAATCTTCAGAGAAATTCTTATCCTAGCTATTCCTTATTTAGTGGTTGCGATTTTAGGAAATATTGACCAGGTATTTAATGGTTTCTTACTTCCTACAGGATTAAAAATGCATTATAATGCCAAAGATACAACGACTGTCATTTCTGCATCAAATTATGTGGCAGGTAAATTAAATGCGATCCCAATGATTTTGGGCCCTGGTTTTGCGACAGCGATAATTCCGCATATTTCAGAGGCTTTGTCAAAGAAAAATTATAAGTTAGTTAAGAAAAATGTGTTGGATAGTATCAACGTAGTTTTATATGTAGCTATTCCTGTATCGTTTTGTATTTTTGCGTATGCAGGACCATTGAATTACACGTTATATTATTCCGAAAACTTAGAATTGTGTACATTCGTTGTACAATGGATGGCTTTGGAAGGTTTCTTATCTACATTAGCTCCGTTAGTTACGAATTTAATGGTTTCTTTGGAATTAAGAAAAAATGTATTAAAAAATCTTGCGATTGGTGTATTGATCAAAGGAGTTCTTTTGATTCCATTTGTATGGATCATGGGGATCGCAGGTGCTGTTATTTCAAGTTTTATTGGTACAGGATATATCATTTATAAAAATTTAAAAGAGATTCAAGATGTATACAACATTTCATATCGTAAAACTTTAATTATTGTAGTGCGTATTTTGATTGGATTGTTAGCGTTATGGATTACTTCAATACTTCTATCTAAAGTTGGATTGTATGGTGTTGAAGGATCAAAACTTTCATGTTTGTTCAAGATGTGTTTAAATGGTTTATTAAGTGTAATTGTATATGTGGTAGTTACTTTGTATTTAAAAGTTCCACAAAATATTTTTCACTTTCAACTAAGAAAGAAATCGGGTGTATAAAATGTATGATGTAGTAGTTGTTGGAGCTGGACATGCCGGAATTGAGGCTTGTTTAGCGGCGAGTCGAATGAATAAGAAAACGGCTATCGTGACTTTAAGTAAAGATATGATTGGTTCGATGCCATGTAATCCTAGTGTAGGTGGACCGGCAAAAGGAATCGTAGTTCGAGAAATTGATGCCTTGGGTGGTATGATGCCTATTGCGGCAGATAAGACGGCTTTACAGTTTAAGATGTTGAATACGACAAAAGGACCTGGAGTATGGAGTTTGCGTGTTCAAAGCGATAAGATTGCCTATAAACGTTTTATGAAAAAGGCATTAGAAGAACAGGATAATTTAGATATTATTGAGGCAGCATGTAAAATTGTTGTAATCAAGGATGGAAAAGCCTGTGGTGTTGAGCTAGAAGATGGAACATTTATTGAAAGTAAGACGGTTGTTTTGACAACAGGTACTTATATGGCAAGTAATGTTTTAAGAGGACATACTTCCACTGTTTCTGGTCCAGAAGATCAAAGGACGGTTAATACGTTGTCAGAATCATTGCGTGAGGCTGGAATTAAAACTTTCCGTTTAAAGACGGGAACACCAGCTCGTATTAAAATGGATACAATTGATTTTTCAAAGACAGAACCACAACCAGGGACAAATCAATTTTTGCGCTTTAGTGAAACAACAAAACAAGAGGATGTATTGCCTTTTGAAAAACAAGAGATTTGCCATTTAATTTATACACAGCCAGAAACGCATGAAATCATTCATACACATTTGCATGATTCTGCAATGTATTCTGGGTTAGTAAAAGGGGTAGGTCCTCGTTATTGCCCAAGTATTGAAGATAAATTGGTTCGTTTTGCGGATAAAGAAAGACATCAGCTTTTCTTAGAGCCTGAATCTAAAGAATTAGATACAATTTACATTCAAGGATTCTCAACATCAATGCCTATTGATGTACAGGAAAAGATGGTTCATTCTTTGCCGGGACTTGAAAATTGTGTGATTGAAAAATATGCGTATGCGATTGAATATGATGCGATTGATCCACTTCAGATGAAGCCGAATATGGAAAATAAAATTGTTGAGAATTTATTTACTGCAGGACAGGTCAATGGTACGAGCGGATACGAAGAAGCAGCTGGTCAAGGATTGATGGCTGGGGCGAATGCGGCATTGAAAGTGGATGGTAAAGAACAATTTGTTCTTCGTCGTGATGAAGCTTATATTGGTGTCATGTTAGATGATTTATGTACAAAAGGAACAAAGGAACCTTATCGTTTATTAACTTCAAGAGCGGAATATAGATTGTTGTTACGTCATGACAATGCGGATCAAAGATTGCTTGAAAAAGGCTATGAAATTGGTTTGGTTTCACAAGAAAGATATGATGCATATAAAAAGAAGATGAATGATATTGAGGTTGCTCGAGAAGAACTTTCAAATGCACATATTAAACCGAATAGTGAAGTCAATGAATATCTTGATAGCTTGGGCTTTGATCCATTGGCACATGGATGTAGTGCATTGGATTTAATTAAACGTCCAAAAATTACAGTTAAGGGCTTGGCAAAATATACGGGATTGGATTACGAAACTCAAATCAATGAGCAGATTGAGATCCAGACAAAGTATGCTGGGTATATTGCCAAGGCAAAGCGCGATGCGAAACATTTACAGCAGATGGAAAAAATGAAACTTCCTGCAGATTTGGATTATGAAAATATGGATAATTTATCTTTGGAGGCAAGACAAAAATTAACAGCTATCAAGCCTTTAACATTAGGACAAGCAAGTCGTATTTCTGGTATAAATCCTAGTGACATTGCGATTTTAGCTATGCGTGTGAAATAATTTACATTGAAATCGCTTTCTATTATATGCTATAGTAAAAAGGGGATAAAAGTATGAAGGGAAAACGAAAAAAAGTTCAACATTTCTTTGTATATATCGCAATGCTGGTTATGTCTGGCTTTTTAATCATGGGTGGTTTGCAGCAATTGTCAATGACGCATGAGTTAAAGTCGAGTATTGTTCAAAAGGAAAAAGAAAAAAAAGAATTGTCTTCTAAAAAGAAAGAATTGGAGAAGGCAAAACAGAATCTGACAAATCCAGATTATGTTGAATATATTGCGCGTGGAAAATACTTAGTGACAAAAGAGGGGGAGCAAGTATTTAAATTTCCAAGTAAAGACTAACTAGGCCGTTTGGTCTAGTTTTTTTGTGTGGAAAATAAAAAAAGTGCCGAAGCACTTTTTATATCTATATGGTGAGGCCGATGCGATTTGAACGCACACGAGCACAACTCACTACCCCCTCAAAGTAGCGTGTCTACCAATTCCACCACGGCCTCATAGTGTTAAAATATTACACTATTTTACTGAGTTTGGCAACACATTCAAGTCCGGTTGTTTGACAAAACATGTCTACAGGTTGAACGTATTCGCATTGGTATCCATAATTTTTAAAGATTTTTAAATCTCGTGATAACGTTTTAGGATTGCAAGAAACGTATATAATCTTTTCGGGCTGCATGGTCACCGTATCTTGGATTCCATTTTCTGCCATTCCTTTTCTTGGTGGATCAATAAAGACGACATCAATTTTATCGCTTTTACGTTCGTGTGCAAAATCTGTGGCATCCTGACAAACATAGTGACAATTATCAAGGTGATTCATTTTTGTATTGTCGTTGGCATTATCAACGGCTTCTTTAACGATTTCAACACCAATCACGCTTTTCGCATGTTTACTGACAGCCATACCAATGGTACCTGTGCCTGCATACATATCAATGCATGTTTCGTTTCCAGAAAGATTAGCGGCTTTAATGGCTTGATTGTACAAAACTTCCATCTGTATAGGGTTGACTTGGAAGAAGGATTTAAAGTGCAATTTCACTTTGTTACCTAAACATTTTTCAATGATGTAGTCATTTCCATATAAGACTTTATATGTATCACCTAAGATCACGTTGTCATTTCGTGTGTTGTAGTTAAATACAATACTTGTGATGTTTGAGAATGTGTTTTTTAATAGTTTAGACAAAGACAAAATATTCTTTTCATTTTTACCAATAAATACCACTTGAATTTCATCTGTACTTGAGTGGCGGATAAAGATGTGGCGTAAGCCTTCTGCCATTTCAATTGTGATATGTTTTTGAATGAAGCCAAAGATTTTATTGATTGTAAAATCTTGAATCTTGCATTCTTTACATGTCACAACGTCGTTTGAATGTTGGCGATAAAAACCCATCAGGACCTTACCATCTTTGATTTTAACCGGAAACTGTGCTTTGTTACGATAGTACCAAGGAGAATCCATACCTAGTATTGACTTTACTTCAATATCTTCAAATAATTTTTTGACATGTTTATATTTATAGTCTAATTGATAAGCATACTTCATGTGTTGAAGTTGGCACCCACCACATGTTTTAGCAACTTCACAAGTAAGTTCTTGGCGATTTATACTTGGCTTTAAAAGTTGAGTAATTATGCCAAAAGCATATTTTTTGTTGACTTTTACGATTTTGATTTTTGCCTTTTCACCAATCAATAAGTTTGGCACAAAGACAACCATATCGTCAATTTTTACAACACCACTATTTAAATCTGTATCATCGATACATGTTACAATATATTCTTCATTTTTTTTCATACATATTTATGATATCTAAAAAAACAAGAATTGACAAATGGAATTATTATAGTAATATATATAGCGTACTATGTAAATATATAGCATGCTATGGAAATGAGGTGAGGAAAATGTGTGACAATAATGAGATTGGTTTTTATTTTAGTTTAATCAAGAAAAAAATGGACAAACATATGAATGAAGGTTTAAAAAAATATGATTTAACTAAATCTCAACAAGACGTCTTAGGATATCTACATTTTACGGATAAGGATCCAGTTATTCAAAGAGATATTGAGGAACATTTTCATATTTCGAATCCCACAGTTACAGGGATTTTAAATCGCTTGGAACAGAAGGGGTTTATTGAAAGAAAATTGAATCAAAAGGATAAAAGAGTTCGTGCTATTGTGTTGACTCAAAAAGAGCAGGATCTTCATGAAGATATCGTGAAGCAGATTCGTACAATGGAATCTAGATTTGGAAATGTTTTAGGTGACGAGAAGAAGGTGCAATTGTTAGAAATCTTAAAAGAGCTAGCTGAAAATTTAGAATAATTGAAGATTTAGAATAATGGAGGTTTATTATGGTCAAGACTTTATTGAATGAAGTTAAAGAATATAAAAAGGATACGTTATTGAGTCCGATTTATGTTTCAATCGAAGCCATACTTGAAGTGTTTATTCCATTTTTGATGGCATTATTAGTGGATAATGGTATTGAAAAAGGAAATATGGGTTCAATTTGGTTTTATGGTACTTTAATGTTGGTGGCCGCCTTTGTATCTTTATGGGCTGGTGCTAAAAGTGGAAAGCATGCGGCAATCGCATCGAGTGGTTTTGCGAAGAATTTAAGAAAGGCAGAGTATCGTAATATTCAAAACTTTTCTTTTTCAAATATTGACGCTTATTCAACAAGTGGATTAATCACACGTATGATGACGGATGTGACAAATATACAAAATGCATATCAGATGATTATTCGTGTTTGTGTTCGTGCACCATTGATGTTAATCGCATCTTTGATCATGGCTTTTATCATTAATATACGAATGGCAATGATTTTTGTGGTTACGGTTTTATTTTTGGGAGTCGTTTTGTTTGGAATTATTTTTATTGTAAGTCCCATCTTTAGTCGATTATTTTCTCGCTATGATTTTTTAAATGCGAGTATTCAAGAAAATATTCTAGGCATTCGTGTCGTGAAATCTTTTGTTCGTAAGGATCATGAAATTGAAAAGTTCCGTAATGAAAGTGAGACTATTTTTAGTATTCAAGGGAAAGCGGAAAAAATCTTAGTGTTTAATTCGCCTGTTATGCAGCTTTGTATGTATGGCACAATTATTTTGATTTCGTGGTTAGGGGCTCATCAAATTGTGGCTCAAAACATGACAACCGGAGAATTGATGTCTTTATTTACATATACTGCAAGTATTTTGATGTCATTGATGATGATGAGTATGGTTTTTGTCATGGTGACAATGTCGATTGCGAGTGGAAAACGTATTGCCGAAGTATTAAATCAAGAATCCGATTTAACAAGTCCAGAAAACGGAGTTCAAACTGTGGCCAATGGAACCATTGATTTTGAAGATGTTTCATTTCATTATGGAAATGATGAAGACATTTTAAGTCATATTGATTTGCACATTCCTTCAGGATCAACACTAGGAATTCTTGGAACAACGGGATCTAGTAAATCGAGTTTAGTACAATTGATTCCAAGACTATATGATGTAACACAAGGTAGTGTTAAAGTAGCGGGAATGGATGTTCGTGATTATGATTTAAAAGTATTGCGCGATAATGTGGCCATGGTTCTACAAAAGAATGTTTTATTTTCGGGAAAAATCAAAGAGAATATGCGTTGGGGTAATCCAAATGCGACAGATGAAGAGATCATGGAAGCTTGTAAATTAGCACAGGCGGATGAATTTATTCAGTTGATGCCAAATAAATATGATACGTATATTGAGCAAGATGGTACGAATGTTTCGGGTGGACAAAGACAGCGTTTGTGTATCGCAAGAGCCATACTAAAGAGTCCTAAAATTTTGATTTTAGATGATTCTACAAGTGCCGTGGATACAAAAACCGATGCTTTGATTCGACAAGCATTCTTAGAGAAGATTCCACATACAACTCGAATCATTATTTCACAGCGTGTTTCAAGTATTCAAGATGCAGATCAGATTCTTGTGATTGACGATGGAAAAATTTCTGGTTTAGGTACGCATGAAGAATTATTAAAATCAAATGCGATGTATAAAGAAACGTTTGAAGCACAAAATAATGGAGGTGACTTTGATGAACAATAGAGATACAAATAGTCTAAAGCGAGTTATTAAAGAAACAATCACTTCTTATAAGATTGAAAGTTTTATTGTGCTTGTATTGATCATTGTATCTAGTATCGCCAATGTATATGGAAGCATGTTTTTAAAGAGCTTGATTGATGATTATATTGTTCCGTTATTATCACAAACAGTTCCGAATTATACGCCTTTATTCAATGCATTAATGGAATTGGTAATGATTTATGGTGTTGGTATTTTAGCTACGTATGGATTTAATCGTATAATGGTAACAATTTCATTGGGTACTTTAAAACATATTCGTGATGAATTGTTTGAACATATGCAGACATTGCCATTGTGCTTCTTTGATACACATGCACATGGGGATATCATGTCTGTTTATACAAATGATACGGATACTTTAAGACAGCTAATTTCTCAAAGTATTCCTCAGGTTATTGTATCTTTAATGACGATTATCTCAGTTACGATTTCCATGTTCATCTTAAATGTTCCATTGGCTGTTTTAACAATCGCATGTGGTTTATTGATGGTGTATACTTCAAAAAAGATTTCGGCAAAATCAGGTAAATACTTTATTGCCCAACAAAAACAATTGGGTGTAGAAAATGGTTTTATTGAAGAAATGATGGAAGGAAGTAAAGTCATTAAAGTTTTTACGCATGAAGAACAAAGTATCAAAGATTTTGATCAAGTAAATGATGCGTTGTTTGAAGCAAGTGCCAATGCGAATACGTTTGCGAATGTTTTAATGCCAGTCGTAATGAATATTGGGTACATTTCTTATGTACTTGTTGCGGTAGTTGGTTCTATCTTTGCCCTAAATCATATTGCAGGATTAACATTAGGTGGCATTGCCGCTTTCTTACAATTAAATCGTAGTTTCACAAATCCAATTGGACAAATTAGTATGCAGCTAAATGCAGTAATAATGGCAGATGCAGGAGCTAAGCGTATTTATGAAATCATAGATATGGAAAGTGAAGTGGATGATGGTATCGTGACTTTAGAACAAATTGATCATGATCACTGGGCTTGGCATCATCCAAGAAAAGATGGGCAAGATGAATTGGTTCCACTTCGTGGAGATGTTCGTTTTGAAAATGTGAACTTCTCTTATAATCCAGATAAACAGATTTTATTTGATGTTTCTCTATTTGCGAAACCAGGACAAAAGATTGCCTTTGTAGGAGCTACAGGTGCTGGTAAAACAACAATCACGAATCTAATCAATCGTTTTTATGATATTCAATCGGGTTCCATTACGTATGATGGTATTGATGTAAAACTAATCAAGAAAGCAGATCTTAGAAAATCATTAGGTATTGTATTACAGGATACAAACTTGTTTACTGGTACAATCATGGATAACATTCGTTATGGTCGTTTAGATGCGAGTGATGAAGAGTGTATTGCGGCTAGTAAACTTTCGAATGCACATGAATTTATTAAACACTTAGAACATGGTTATGACACAATGATTCATGCAGGTGGAGAATCTTTATCGCAAGGACAAAGACAACTTTTATCCATTGCACGTGCAGCTGTTGCCAATCCTCCTGTTTTGATTTTGGATGAAGCAACAAGTTCCATTGATACACATACAGAAAGAATCGTTCAGGAAGGTATGGATAAGTTGATGGAAGGAAGAACGGTATTTGTGATTGCACATAGACTTTCAACTATCCAAAATAGTGATGCGATCATGGTGTTAGAACAAGGTCATATTATTGAGCGTGGTAATCATGAGGACTTGTTGAAACAAAAGGGTAAATACTATCAATTGTACACGGGTGCTTTTGAGTTAGACTAAATATTTAAATTTTGGCTTGCATATATTTTGATTATGTTATAAAATGTATGCGTTGTCGACGTAGCTCAGCCGGATAGAGCATGCGCCTTCTAAGCGCACGGTCGGGGGTTCGAATCCCTCCGTCGACGCCATCTTGTGAATAAAGCCCTTATATAAGGGCTTTTTTTATGCTTAATGGTATTTTTGACGACATTTGTGACGACATTTACATTTTTTTGACAAAAAATAACTAAAACATCATTTATTTAAATTTGTTACGATATTTCTGTTAATTCGCCATTATACAGCTATTTATTCGCCAAGCGATGGCGAGTGCATAACCCTTTAAAATAAAGGCTTACGGCAATTATTTTATTATTTCGCCAAACATTTCATCACAATAAGAGCCATTTGGGATTGCTAAGATTCGGCAGGAAATAGAATAACAAATAAAGATTATAGTCCTTTTGAACTGATTTCAGCTAAAGCATCGAATAGAAAGGCATTAAATACTATAATTAATTTCATTAAAGATAGTGTTTCTTCTGTGGTTGAGCCTACTAAACAAGTCATATTAGAAATGTTATTTGATGATATGAAGGATGTAAATGAGGTAGTTGAGGAATATAACAAATTTAAAAACAATGAATGATTAGAAAAAGCGATACGGTAGCATATGTCTGTGCTTTGTATCGCTTTATTTATTTTTATTCTATCAAATTGGATAGTAAAGTTTGTTATTTTTGATAAATATAATGTTTCATGAATCGATCTAATACAATCCATTCTTCTTCGTCTAGTGAGACTAAAGTAGATATGAATTTTCTTTGAATTTTCGCAATATCAGAATTAGAAGAAATAGCGTTTTCATAGAAATTTCGAATTTCATCTTCTTTTGATTTAGGGGTAAACATCTCACCGTTTCCATTGATTAACCATTCTTTATTTACATTGAATTGGCGACAAATGGCTAATAGATTTCCTTTTGATAGACTGTTTTCACCATTTTCAATTTTAGATACAGCTGCTTTTTTAATACCTATTATTTCTCCAAATTGTTCTTGACTGATTCCTTTACGTAATCTAACTTTCTTAACACGTGTTCCTATTTCATCACTCATTGTAATAAACCTTTCTATTTCATAATTATAATTATGAAAAGTATCTTTAATCAATGTAATCGTTTGACCAAGTCTATGAAAGATACTATAATGTTTCTTGTAGATACTTGGGGAGTATATTATGGAAAATATAACTTTGGAAGAGCTAGAGATTTTGAAAAGTATTAAAGAATCTTTAAAAAATCTTGATGAGAAAGAGTTGAATGAAACATTGGATTTCATGAATAAACTTAAAGCTGAAAAGAACACTTCTAATTGTTAATGAATCTGTATTTTTGATATCTCAGATGAAAGGTAAGGATAGTTTAATGAAAAAGGAAAAATTATTATCAAGTCTTGCTGCTACTAGTTTAGTGTTGACACAGGCAGGACAGTTAAGTGTATTTGCAGAAGAAAATAACAATAGCGTAATAGAACCTGCAACATCAGAAAAAGAAACTACGACTATAGAAAAGACAGAAAAAGAATTATTACAAGAAAAAATCAATGAGGCTCAGAAGAAAGCTGATGAAGCAAAAGAAGCAGAAGAAAAAGCTCAAAAAGTTTATGATACATACAATGAAGGCACTTATGTACCTACAAAGGCAAATGTCAATACATTAAAGAGCAATTATGATGCATCTTCTTTAGAAGCACAGAAAGCTATTGTAAGCGAGTTAGAAAAACAAGTGGCCAATCTAGAAGAAAATCAAAAGAAATTAGGACAAGCCAATGAACAGAAAAAGTCATTGCAGACACAATTGGATGAAACAACAAATGCACTTGCCGATGCTAACTCTAAATTACAGGAAGCTCAGAAAAAATATGATGCTTTACTAAACGGAACATCTGAAGAAGAGATTTCAAAAGATGTTGAAGAAAAAGGAAAAGCTTTAGCAGAAGCTCAAAAATCTTTAGAAGAGGCACAAACAACTGTTTCAATCTTAACACAACAAAAGGCAGAAGCCGAAGCAAAAGTAACAGAAGCCACACAGAATGTAGAAAATGCACAAAAAGCCTATGCAGAAGCACAGACAAGTGTGAATGAGGCACAAAAAGCATTAGATACTGCCGTAGCTAACTACAATGAAAAAAAGGCAATCTACGATGGTGCAAGTGATCCTACAATCAAAGCTCAGTATGAGGCAGATATCAAAAATGCAGAAAATGAATTAGTCACTGCACAGACAAATCTACAAGTCGCACTTGAAAATCAAACAGCAAAAGCAAATGCTGTAACAAGTGCAGAAAAAAGCCTTTCAGATGTCAATCAGGAAATTCTTAATTTAGATGCACAAATTACAGAGAAGCAAAAGGCTTTAGATGTACTAAATCAAACTATCAACGATGCAGAAACTGCATTAAATGAGGCAAAGGCACAGTTAGAGACTGCGAAAGCTAATCAAGCATCTAAAGAAAAAGAATTAGAGACTGCGAAAGCTAAACTAGAAAAAGCAAAGCAGGATGTTATGACACACCAGAGAAAGGTAAGTGAAGCTCAAGAAGCTGTCATTGCACAAGAAAAGGTAGTTACACAACTACGAGCAGATAAAGAACAAGCTCAAGCAAAAATCGAACAAGGATCAAAAGGATTCTTTGAAGCTTACGGATACACAGATGCTTTAAAAATCTTAGAGGAACAAAGCACTGCAAATGGTGGAAGTACGAATATCGGAGCAGAAAATGATGCAACAAGTTTAGAAAACTTTAAACGTGCATTAAGTATGGTACGATATGGAAATGCTTTAAGAACCAGTGACACAAACTTCACAGGACGAGAAGATTTAAAAGTAAATCCAACATTGTTTGCGATTGCACAGGTGCAAATCAATGCAACTGCTAACGGAAAAAAGCCAGGACACTCTCACCTTTATAATGTCGGAGAAAACATTATGGGATCTCCTATCTCAGAAGACGATAAAGGACTTTATGAGGGATGGTATGATTCAGAAAAGCAAGTCTATGATTATATCACTGCCAAAGGGTGGACAATTACCGAAGTACGAAATGATGAAACTAAATACAATGAGGTCATGAATGCTGTAGGACATGGAAATATCCAAATTGGACACTATAAGAATCTAATTGGATTAAACAGTGATGTAACAGGAACAGCCTATATCTATTCGAAGACACCTGCTCCAGATGGATACAGATGCAACGCGGGACAAGTGTTTGATTATGTAGCTCGTTCCAACTATATTACGGAAGTTAATACGATGACCATTGATGAATTTGAAGCTCAGTTCAATGAATACTATAACAAGCTGATGAATGCAGATGGTATCTTGAAGGATGGAGAGTTAAAATTAGAAGCTCTAAAGGCAGAGTTGGAAAATCAGAGACAAGTTTTAGGTACTAAGACTGCGGCTCAGACAAATGCACAAACAAATGTAGCAACTGTGCAAACACAGGTTACACAGGCAACCAATGCGACTGCACGTGCTGAGGCAGATGTAGCGACTAAGCAGGCGGCATTTGACAAGTTGCGCGATGATAATACTGCTTTAAATATGGCAAAGGAAATTGTCGGCTTAAAGACACAGAAAGCACAGTTAGAAACTGTTGATCGTGCAGAGGCACAAAAAGCTCTTGAAAATGCTCAACAAGAGAAGAAGTCTGCAGATCAGAATGTTGAAAGCAAAAAAGGTATTGTAAATGATGCACAAGCAACTTTGAAAAAGAGAAAAGATATCTTAGATGAAGCAAATAAAGGTATCGAAACAGCAAAAGCAAATCTGGATGTGGCAGAAAAAGATGTTGATGCTAAATCAAAGATTTTAGGCGAAGCTAAAAATAACGAAAGAACTAAAAAGGCTTTATATGAGGCAAGTCAGGCAACATTAGAGACTGCAAAAGAAGATGCTCAACAAAAAGTGGATGAGTTAGAAACTGCAAAAGCAGAAGAAGCTGAAAAAGCAAGTGCGGTACAGACTGCAAAAACTGATTTTGAAACAGCTACTTTAAAACAAAAGAGTTTAAATGATTTGAAAGCAGAGATTGTAAATACTCAGGAACAGATTGGTGCATATCAAAAAGCAATTGAAGACTTCAACGGAGCTATTACAAAATTAGATGAAACTATTGGTCAATTAGAAAATGAGCAAGCTTCTATTGAAGATGTCAAAGGACAAGTCGAAAAAGCATATGAAGCTTATAAGAAGTTAAGTGCAGATCCAACAGGGTTCATGGATGTCGTTGACAGTGACAATGATGTTGTACTTGGATTGTATTCAAAAATGGGTTCTATGCGAACTGCATACGAGGAATATGCAACTGCTTTAAATGTGTTCTTAGGTGTAGAAGCTCAATGGAATGCAAATAAAGAACAATTGGAAAGTGCAAGTCGTGACTACGAAACTGCAAAAGCTGAGCTTGATAAAGCAAATAAAGCTTTGACTTCTTATCTAGATAAGATCAAAAAAGAAGAAGAGGCTAAGAAAGCCGAAGAAGAGGCAAAGAAAAAAGCAGAAGAAGAAGCTAAAAAGGCAGAAGAGGAAGCTAAGAAGGCAGAGGAGGAAGCTAAGAAAGCTCAGTCTGAAGCTCAGAAAAAGACAGATACAGTCAATACGGGTGCAGGAACTGCTTTAGGATTCTATGCATTAAGTGGTGTTCTAGGATTAGCAGGTGTTGCATTTACTGGAAAACATGCTCGAAAAGAAGATTAATTATTCTTTCGACTGCAGAAAATAAAACTAATGAAGGAGAGAAATATTCTCTCCTTATTTTATAGAAAAGAGGATAGATTTACTTATGCCATATCGAATAAAAGTACAGAATAAAATGGGGGATTGGTATCAAATTTTTCCAGATGACGTAAAGCTAAAATCTTTTTTGAAAGTAATGAAGGAACAAGGTGCTATTTTTCAAGAGGACGGAAGTTTTACTTGTGAAATTTATGAAATACAACCCGTAATTGATTCTATTGAAGAATATATTAAAGGTAAACAAAAAGAATTTAATTCGCCTCGTGCATTGCGTACAAGAATTCAAAAAAGACAACTAGAAATGGATCAGGGTATTTATAAGGTGGTTCCTAATAGTTTATTTGATTTAACAAATGACTTTGTACCATCAACTCGAAAAAAGAATACGGGATATGACATAGAACCAGCATGGCGAATTATTGAGAAAAATGCTACACATTGGTTTTTATTTACTAGTTTTAATTTTATAAAATTTCTGGAAGGTTCTATAATCAGATCTGATATTTTAACATTTAAATTAAGAGAGCATGAGACAATTCTAATAAAAGGCGTAAACGAATAAAAAATGTTTATTTGAAAACATTTTGAAAACCTTTATACATAAAACTTAAATAGAATGCTGTTAATTATTATAATTCCCTGCTTTATGTAAAGGGAAATTCAGAATTGCTGAGATATAAAAAGACATAGAGTTATATCCCTCCGTCGACGCCATCTTGTGAATAAAGCCCTTATATAAGGGCTTTTTTTCTGTTTATAGATAGTTTTGAAAACCTTTACAAAAAAACAAAGAAACATTACGTCTCTTTGTTACAAATACTCTGGAATTAATAAAATATATTATTTACTAACTACTGGTTTGTCATCTTATCAGTAAAGGTGTGAAGCCTGCTGCATTTCCGTTTCTATGGAAAATATAATTTACTCCTGTTTGTGTATAAACTAAAATTTCCATTACATTACATCAATCAAGCATTAATTATAATACGATCTATAAGTGTTCCTGACTATTATTTAGTGTCTTTTCTTATAAAACCAATAGAAACCAATGAAAACCATGTCCAAAATACACATGATGATTTGCCCTGTATCATGTGTATAGATACTATATAGAATCAATACTGCAGTAATGGTGAAAAATGAAATTAGTTTCCATTTTGAATAATCTGTAAGTGCAATGAAAAATAAGATGAATTGTACAGTGAATAATAAGTAATACATATGTATTTGATCCTCCATGAATCTTTCTAAGATTATTGTAATTAAAATTTTGATATGACACAATTGCTTTAATTGGTGTTTTATCATTATTTGTTAACACAGAAGGAAAGGTAAAGGATTATTCTATGCATAGAACTACTACTAGACAATTATTTGAAAATATGTTTTAGAAACACCCTTTTTCGTTGACACAATCTTGTAAATAAAGTCTTAATATGAAAGTTAATTGTGTAGTCTTATATTTAAATGGTGGAAAAATTAAGATAATAATAAGAAATCATATTTTAGGAGATGTGATAGCAATGGACACAGTTTATATGGTCATACTTACTTGATGTAAAAAAATAAAAGAAAAATAAAAGAAAGGAAATATGTGATGAAAAATAAAATATATTATGGCATTATTACTTTGATTTTGTGTATTAGTATTATAAGCATGTCGACTATTAGTTTATATGCGGCTTCTTACAACAAGAGAGCACAAGTGATAGGAAGCTATCTTTCAGTTTACGCGTATTCGTATTGGTATAACATAAGTGTACAACATAATAATGGTACAATCACTTATGCTAATGATATTAGTTTATATGGATCAAATTGCCAGCATTATGCTCTACAATATGGGTGTACAATCTCTCCAAGTCAATCATCTAAGCTTGTTCATTCTGCCAATAATGCAATAACATATAATATTAATGTTGCTGAGTATGCTAGCACAGCTCTAAGTACGCCAGTTTACGTGGGCTCTTTGACAAATACAATCACAGCCGTTCCTACAAGAGCTCGGCCATTAGAAAATAATGAGTCAATTAACCCTGATGAATGGATTGTTTACTATGAACAAGGAAATGGGCTGTTTTTTGATATTCAAGAAGCTACAAAATTTGCAGCAGAGAATGGATTAAGTTTGATATATGTTATGCAAAAATCTGAGGAGTTAAGAAATAATGAGCATCTCAACATTGTATATCAATAAAATAGCTGACAGCATCCTTTTTGATGAGAAGAACAAAGAATTTACAATATGTGATGGTAGTTTAGGGACTTACAAATTTTGTGATATTGTTAGAAGTCAAATAGTTTATGAACATGCTAGATATAAAGGCAAATCACCATTATTTTCTCATAGAGTGTTAATTAGTACGTTTAATACGAGTATTTTTATTGAATTGAAAAAAGTGTATGTAGGTGTTGAAATTGAATTATCAAATATAGGTAAGGTATATGTATATATATCGAAAAATCCGGTCATACAACATAACTTTCAATTTGAAGAAGATTATAAAATCGCAAAACAGATAGATAAAAAGTTAAAAAGAATGGCTATTGAAAAAAAACAGATTGGATTAACATATTAAAAGCAGTTAAGGTTGATTTATTCTTGTTTTTTTGTCTTTGTGTGTTTGTGTTAACACAATGGTTTGTAAAAAGGATTATTATATGAATAGAACTACTACAAGACTACTACTTGCAGATGTGTTCTGAAAACACTCCTCTCCGTCTAACTAACGGAGTCTTGGGTGTTTTTTTATTAACTAATTCAATTAAAATAGTATTGAAAAGAGTAGGTGGTTTTGTGAAACAGATGAATGACAATTTGACTATCATAGATGACTTAAAAAAATTGGATAATAGAAATCAAGAAAAAATTCAAAAATTATATCAATAATTTTTCATGGTTTTTATTGCATGCTGAAAAACCCTGAAGAAAAAGCGCTTTTTTTCAGGGTAGTTTTGGTGTATAATCTCGTTGTTATTTATTGTACTGGTATAACTCACCAGTTTTGCACATGCTATAAATTATTCGTACTAATTTACTAGCACATGCAGTCTTTGCAGCTTTCGAACACATCGGGTTTGATTGCTGCTTTTTCTTTATATAGAAATCCTTAATACTATTATCATCTCTCTTAAGCCTTATAGAACACGTTACAGCCAGATATAATAAACACCTTAATCGTTTATTGCCTTTTTTAGTAATGTGCATATGATCCCCGTCATTCTGTCCACTTTCACTGATTCTTGGATCCAGTCCGGCAAAGGCTACTAACTCATTCTTCTTTTTAAATCTTGTCATGTCACCTAGTTCTGCAATAATACGTGCAGCTAGGTTATCTCCAATACCTGGAATAGATTTGATTATACTAAAGTCAGGTAGTTCCTGTGCTAGCTTAATCATTTCACCAATGGTTCTTTCAGCTTCTGCCATATCTTCTTTTAATTTCTTGATGAATCTCTGAAGTATTAATACTTCAATATCATCCTTATCACATTGGTACTACGTCAAGAAAAAGGACTCATAAAATAGATAAATTTTAAATTCTAATG
>NZ_JAHQVB010000165.1 GCF_019052655.1 Holdemanella porci | reverse complement strand
ATCGGCCTCGTCCTGAGCGGTGGCGGCATCCTCGTTGGCCTGTGTGACCTTGGCCTGCGCGGCGACAATCTTGTTGTTGGTCAGATCGTCCAGCTCAAGTACCTTATTCGTCAGGTCCTGGCTGGCACCGGCCAGCTGCTGCTTGAGTTCGGCCTCGCGCTGTACCGACGCGGCGTGCTGGTTCTGCGCATTGATCAGGTCGGAATAGGTGTCTGCCTGGGCAGGCTGTGCCGAGCTGAACGCCAGACCTCCCACACAGGCTGCGGCGGCCACCAGTGCCGCCAGTGCGGGCTTGATCACACGTACGTTCGTCATATGTGAATAGTCCTTTCGCTCACTTAAGCCAATACCATAACATGCGAACCTGAGAGGCTTGCACATGATGTCATCACATTTCTCGCGGGTAAGCCGGTCGCGTTACGCCCTCAAATAACGCCGCAACGAGATGGTTGAAGCGATGATGGACAGCAGTATCGCGCCCACAACCAGGAACGGCGATATCACCAGTACCGTGAGCTGATTCACATAAGGAATAAATGTAACGGATTTCTC
>NZ_JAHQVB010000164.1 GCF_019052655.1 Holdemanella porci | reverse complement strand
GAACTTCAGCCTTCCAAGCTGACTACGTGAGTTCGATTCTCATCACCTGCTCCATTTTATTTATAACAATCTTCTGATTGTTCTTTTTTTTAAAAGCTGGAGAAGTAGCGAAGTGGCTAAACGCGGCTGACTGTAACTCAGTTCCTTTTGGTTCGGCAGTTCGAATCTGTCCTTCTCCACCACTTGTTAATAACACAACTTAATAAAGTTGTGTTTTTTTTAAATTTTACTTGGATATTTAGCACTTTTTTGTTAAAATGGTAGATGGCATATTATGCCTAACATCATTTCATTTTTTGATAGAAGGAGGAGTGTAGGATTCATGGCTAAACAAGATATGATCGAAATTGATGGTATCGTAGTTGACACTTTACCCAATGCAGCTTTTAAAGTTAAATTGGAAAACGGACACGAGATTCTAGCTCACGTTTCTGGTAAAATCCGTATGCATCACATTCGCATTTTACCAGGTGATCGTGTTACCGTTGAAATTTCACCGTATGACTTAACACGTGGGCGTATTACATTTAGACGCAAATAAGGAGACGAATAAAGATGAAAGTAAGACCATCTGTTAAACCAATCTGCGACAAGTGTCGAGTAATT
>NZ_JAHQVB010000030.1 GCF_019052655.1 Holdemanella porci | reverse complement strand
CCAATGGGTGATAAGAAAAATTCGTAGATTTCCTTTAAATTAGGAACATTCTACGGATTTTTATATTTTCATGAATAATTCAGGTAAATGTAGATTTAACCATGAAGATATCTTTAAATGTGCTAATTCAAGATTAGGATGGTATAGAAGAAGTGGACTAGATGTAGTGAACTTCATATTATCACCAACTGTTCTAGGCAATAAAATAGGAGATAGACCTGGATTAGTCCATCCCCTAGATTACTATCTTAAGAGTTTGTGATTACGATATAAATGTAGAGCCGTATACGAGACCCGTACGTATGGTTCAACGGGAGGGACGACAATTTTATTTTATCCCTCTACCCTATTTAATTTATCTTGTACGATTTTCTTTACCATTGGATATACAATAAGTGCAATCACAATACCTGCAGCTCCTTGGACTACGTTGGCTGGAATTTCACTTGCGGCTACGATCCAGCTTCCTTTTAATATGTATTTGGCAATAAAGTATCCAAATACCATAATGACAGATCCTAATACGTAGCTTGAGATTTGTTTCGGTTTAGAGTAGTTTTTCATAGGTAGGGATACTACGATTCCTTCTAGTCCTTTGATGATTATGGTAAAGAAGAAGTAGTGTCCGTATCCTCCGGCTACATCGGCTAGTGCGCTTCCTAAGCCTCCAATCAAGAAGCTTTCAAATGGATTTAAAAAGCTTGCGAATAATAGGATGAATCCGTCTCCTAGATTGAAGTATCCGTCTAATGTGTTTGGTATTTTGATGAACATGGTTGCGACAAATACGAGTGCCATACCTAGTCCGGTTAGTACGATTTCATATGTTTGTTTGTTTTTCATAATTTTTCCTTCTTTCTGTAACTTAGTGACTATTATACTTGTTTCTGTATATAAAAAAATATACAATTATAAAAAATAAATAGGGGACAGTTGTATGAAGAAATATCAGGTGATTTATGATTTGTATAAGGAATCCATTCTTTCTGGAATCTTAAAATATGGGGATCGTGTGGATTCGATTCGTGAATGTGTAAAGAAGATGAATGTGTCTAAAACTACGGTGGAAAATGCATATAATAAGTTGGTGTTGGATGGGTTTATTTCGAGTAAGGAAAAAGTGGGTTATGTGGTGAGTATGAATTCGGAGCGTATCTTACTGCATCAGGAGATATTGGATTATAGTTCGAGTCACAAAGAAAAATCGTATGATTATGATTTTCGGATTCAGTCGGTTTCTTTTGATTCGTTTGAAACGACGATTTGGAAAAGATATATGAAGGGTGTTTTGAATGATAAACGTTTGATGTCAAGTTATGGTCTAGCACAGGGTGAGTATGGATTAAGACAGGCTCTATGTAAGTATGTGTATCAGAATCGGAATATTTTGTGTTTTCCAGAGCAGATGGTGATTGGTTCAAACTATCAGTCTTTGTTGTATATATTTTGTGGGATGTTAGATAAGAATAAGGTGGTTGGTTTATCGACTTTGGTGGATGATCAGGCTAAGCAGGTGTTTTTGTCGTATGGTTTTCATGTTGAATATTTAAATCCAAATTCTATTGTGAGGGATATTAAAAGGTTGAATGTGGATGTCGTCTATGTGAATACGACTTGTTTTACGCCTGATAGGCAGTCTATGAGTGAAAGGGTTCGTGAAGAATTCGTTTCTTTAGAGAATGTTTTGATTCTTGAGGATGATTATAATGGGGAGCTTGTGTATGCTTCTAAAATCAAGACTTCGTTGTGTTCGAAAAGTAAGAATGTGATTTATTTTTCTTCGTTTTCAAGACTATTATTACCGAGTCTTCGTATTGGGTATATGATTTTAAATGAGGAGTATATGCATAAGTATAGTGCTTCTTATTTTGGTCCAACGACGAGTAAAATTGAGCAGGTGGCTTTTACGCAATATATTGTGGATGGGTATTTGCAGAAACATTTAAGAAAGCTTGTTCGTGAGTATAAGGAGAAGCATTTGTATTTAAAAAAATTGATTGATGCACATATGGGTTGTTCGTATATTTTGGATGAGACGTATATGGCGTATTGGTTAAATTTAGATGTGGATATATCACGCTTTAGGGATTTGTGTGAATCGAATAGTGTCGCAATTAGTATTTCGAATGGGCGTGTAGGATTGTCTTTTGCGTGTATGAGTAAAGAATTGATGTTAGATGGTGTGATTCGTCTTGCAGAAATATGGAAAGAGTGTTAAAATTTTATCGATTCGACAGTGAAGAAGATAAGTAGGATTAAAAGTTCTTGTGCATAGAGAGAGGGCGTTTGGTGAAAGCTCTTCGAGTCTTTTAATTTGAAGCTACTTTGGAGTTGAAACGTAGTCGGCGTTAACGAGTGAATTGAGGGCATTTTTCAATTTTGAAAAATGAACTAGGATGGTACCGCGTAATTATACGTTCCTAGAAATAGGAGCGTTTTTTTATTGGAGGAGAAAAGATGAAACAATTAACTGGTAATCAGATTCGTCAGATGTTCTTGGATTATTTTAAATCTAAAGGGCATATGATTGAGCCGGGCGCAAGTTTGATTCCGCACAATGACCCAACGTTATTATGGATCAATGCGGGTGTTGCGGCTTTGAAAAAATATTTTGATGGTAGTGAAAAACCGGCTTCAAATCGTATTGCGAATGCGCAGAAATCAATTCGTACGAATGATATTGAAAATGTGGGTCGTACAGCTCGTCACCACACATTCTTTGAAATGTTAGGAAACTTCTCAATTGGAGATTATTTCAAAGATGAGGCAATTCAGTTTGCATGGGAATTTTTAACAAGCGAAGAATGGATGGGGATTGATAAGGACAGATTGTATGTGTCTGTATATACAGATGATGCGCGTGCTTATGAAGTATGGACTACAATTTGTGGCGTAGACCCTAGTCATATTTTAAAGACAGATGATAACTTCTGGGAAATTGGTAAGGGACCTGGTGGACCTGACAGTGAAATTTTCTTTGATCGTGGAGAAAAATATGATCCTGAGGGATTGGGAGAAAAATTATTCTTTGATGAAATGGAAAATGATCGTTATGTAGAAGTATGGAATGTCGTATTCTCTCAATATGATTGTGATCCAAGTATAGATCGTAAAGATTATAAGGAACTTCCTCAGAAGAACATTGATACAGGTATGGGTCTTGAGCGTTTGGTTGCCTTAGTTCAGGATGGAGAAACAAACTTTGATACGGATTTATTCTTACCTATTATTCGTGCAACAGAAGCTATGGCGAAACATCCTTATGAAGGTGAATATAAGATGGCTTACCGTGTTATTGCGGACCACGTTCGTACAGTTACTTTTGCGTTGAGTGATGGTGCTAACTTCTCAAATAGTGGTCGTGGTTATGTGCTTCGTCGTGTACTTCGTCGTGCTGTTCGTTATGGTTTAAAATTAGGTTTGGATGAACCATTCTTATATAAATTAGTTCCTGTTGTTGCAGATTTAATGAAGGATTTTTATCCATACTTACAAGAGCATGTAGTGTTCAATCAAAAATTGATTAAGGTTGAAGAAGAAACTTTCAAGAAGACTTTAAAGGTTGGTCAGGCTTTATTGGATGAAGAGATCAGTAAGGCTAAGGATGGAAAGCTTAGTGGTGAAGTTGTCTTCAAATTATATGATACATATGGATTCCCATTTGAATTGACGCAAGAAATTGCCGAGGAAAGTGGAATCAGTGTAAGTCGTGATGAGTTTGATGCAGAGATGAATAAACAAAAAGAGCGTGCTCGTAATGCGCGTAATGTAAAGGATTCTTTTGCGTCTCAAAATGAAGAATTGATGAACTTCAATGAGCCTAGTGAATTTATTGGTTATGATCACTTATCTTGTGATGGTAAGATCATTGCGTTATTTAATGCAGAGGGTAAGATGGTTGATTCTTTAGAAGATGAAGGTATGATCATTTTAGATGAAACTTGTTTCTATGCAGAAAGTGGTGGACAGGTTGCCGATAAGGGAGTGTTTACGGCTGATGGTGTAGAAGTAGAAGTATTGGATGTTCAAAAGACTCGTAATAAACAGCATATTCACACAGTTAAAATCAATAGTGGTGTATTAGAAAAAGGTATGTCTTTATATGGTGAAGTGAATGTCAAAGATCGTTTGGCAACTACAGCGAACCACTCTTGTACGCACTTGTTGCAGTCGGCTTTAGTTAAGGTATTGGGTGATCATATTCACCAGGCTGGCTCTTATAATTGTCCTGAATATTTACGTTTTGACTTCAATCATTATGAAAAGGTTACGGCTGAACAATTGGCTGAAGTAGAACGTATTGTGAATGAATATATTAGTGCGGCATATCCAGTAACGAAAGAAGTAATGCCTATTGAAGAGGCTAAGAGATCTGGTGCCACTGCATTATTTGATGAAAAGTATGGAGATACAGTTCGTGTTGTAACAATGGGTGATGTATCTAAGGAATTCTGTGCTGGATGTCATGTAGAAAACACAGCTCAGATTGGTCTATGTAAGATCATTAGTGAGGAAAGTATTGGTTCGGATTCTCGTCGTATTACGGCTAAGACTAAGTTTGCGGCTTACCAAGATTTTGCACAAGAACACAATATGTTAGAGAATATTGCGGATAGTGCTAAACAAAAGGGTATTAAGAATATTGATACAAAGGTTGAAGCTGCATATAAGACTATGCGTGATATGCAGAAGGAAATCGATAACTTGAAAAACCAAATCTTTACTTTGAAGTCTAAAGAGTGGGCTACTGAAGCTAAAGATTTTGGAAAAGTCAATGTATTGATCAAGTCTGTTTCTGGAATGGATGCAGGTGCATTGAAGGATATTGTTTCTAACTTAAAGGCTAGTGATGACAAGATGGTTGTATTCTTTGTGAATACAAATGGTGAAAAGGCTGTCTTTGTGTCTGGTGCAGGTAAAGAGGCTGTTAAGGCTGGTGTACATGCCGGTCAATTGGTTAAGAAAGCGGCTCAAATCTGTTCTGGTAATGGTGGAGGAAAGCCAGATATGGCTCAAGCCGGTGGTAAGGATGCTTCTAAGGTTGATGAAGCAATCAATGCGATCACAGAAGAATTAAAAAGTTTATAAAAGATATTAGGGTATGCCATGTGCATATCCTTATTTTTTGTTTATGAAAAAGAAGAGTAAAAGTAAATATAGAATTCGTAAGAATGAATTAAGAAAATTTTTAAAGGAAAATAAACTCACAAAGAAAGAGAAGGAGAGACTTCATTGTTGGGTAGATAGAGGGAATAGTGCGTATGATTTACAGTGGTTGTTTGGGTTGCGTGAGGAAGAAGCGATTGATGAACTACTAAGTGGTTTAACAGATAAACAAAAGGATTATGTATATAGTTATTGTATGAATTGGAATCCGTTCATCGATGAACCTTATTTTGATTATGAAAGATTTGAAGAATTAGATTTAGAGAACTTACCGACTTTTGAAGAAGAACCAGAAATTGATTTACCGGTTTAATCGATTTGACATAGCTAACTAACCACTTTATACTTTTAGTATATGAAATGAAAGGGTTTTATGTATGAATTTGGATGAACATTGGTATGTATTATTGACCATACGTTCTAAGGAAGAGGAAGTATGTAAATACTTGAATGAAAACGAGGGTATTTTTGCGTTTAGTCCTAAGATGGAGTTTTATCATAGGGTTTCTAAACAGATCCAATTGCGAACTTTATTCGGTGGCTATGTATTTGTGGTGAGTAAATTGTCACAGGTAGAAGTGGATCGCATTTTTAGAAAGTTTCCTTTGCAGAGTGTTTTTATTCATGAATTGAAATATGAAGAGGAAGTTTCAGCTTTAACGGATGAGGAGATTCGTATTTTGAACATGTTGTTGGATGATGAAAAGGTTCTAAGAATGTCGTATGGTAAATTAGTGAATAAAAAGATTCATGTGACTCAAGGTCCACTAAAGAATATGGATGATTATATTGTGAAGTATGACAAGCATAATCGTTTGGCAACGTTGAATTTGCACTTTTTGAATCAGATATGGAAAGTTGGAGTTACGATTATTGTATGATTATTTTCTACATTAAATTTTAAAAAATTGGGTCGTTCTCGCCACTTTTGGCATGAAACGGCCTTTTTTTTAGGTCAAAATTTGCATTTTTTTTAGAATTGTGTATAGTATTAATTGTTGTTTTCAATTATTTGACAACATTTGCCTCGTATTTTATGAGGTTTAAGGGGAAGATTGGAGGGTGTTTTGAACTTTATAAAAGAAGAAAATTTAGAGAGTAGTTTATTAAGAAAAGGGTTAGTTTCAGGTTTATTGATGTCGACACTTACATTAACATTACTAACAACATCATCAGTTATTGGGGAAGAAAGTAAGGTCTATGCCAAGTCAAATGGCACAGATGAAAATATCTTAATGCGTGTTGATACAAAAAATGGAACTGAAGAATTAAAAGAGAAATTCGAAGAACAGATTCAAAATATCGAGGAAGAATCTAGCAAGAAACAAGAAGAGTCGAAGAGCGTTGAAGAAATGAGTATGGAACAGCCAGATTTATTGAATGATATGCAGTTCATTCAAAATAACTACAATGCTGTTACACAAATCGTTTACTCGCAACCATCACTTTCACAATACATTAGTAATGTGAATGCACTTACTGCCTCTGGTGGTATTTATTATGGACCTAGTGGTAAAGAAACATACTATAATTTAAATATGTCAGGAGTAGTCGACATTATGCGTGGTATGGGAAATAATGATGCATATTGGGTTCGTGAAGATGGTGCGAAAATGTTGGGGGATTATATTATTGTTGCGGCCGATTTAAATAAATATCCTAGAGGTACAATTGTAGAAACTTCATTAGGAAAAGGAATCGTCTGTGATACTGGAAGTTTTACGCAAAATTCAGATACTCAATTAGATATTGCGACAGACTGGTAATATATATGAGTGTGAAGTAGAAGTCATGTGCTTCTACTTTTTTTGTTTTCCATTAAAAAATGGCATCCGAAGATGCCAAATTCATTATTCTTTTGGATTTAATAATTGTTTTTGTACTTTAGAAACAGGATTGAATGTTGTTAGTCATTTTGTGTTGATTGTCATGCCACTGATGGTTTGGATAAACCATAAGAAGAATAGAATTACAAGGATGGGTATAACACAAGATGTTACGATCATGATGGCTGTAGCTTCCATGAAATTGTTTAATGACTTGTTAAACGTCTTCGTATATTTTTGTGCTGTTGAAGAAAATGCTTCAGCTGCTTTTCCGAAGAAGTTTTTATTTTCTTTATCCTGGTATATTTTTCTGGATGTTGTTCGCGTTATTAATCGTTTCTTGAATACTTGTTTCATAGGTGGCTTTAATTGTTTTAGATAATTTTACACTACAAGGCATGATTAGGCACGTCGCTACTGCCATAATGCCAATCTTAATACATACAATTCTTAACTAATCCCATTTTATGACGTTGTTGACTAGCCATGCCAAACAAAGTATTGGAATGATGTATTTAAAGATGACCATGCATGTGAGTGTCAAAGCGTATTTTTCTAAATAGATGGCTCCTAGAACTAATAAGAATTTTGAACTTAAATCCGCTAAGTCATTCGCAATGGGAGTTCCTGTATCTCCTGGTAAAATGGTAATGGATGTAGAGATGGCAGCACTCGATACGGCTAGTGTCATGACCGTATTTCTTTTTTTGTCTAAATATTGAATGGATTGCTCATGAAATTCGGGTGTTGATGTTTTTTGTGCAACCATATAAAAACTTGATAAACAAATAAGAATGGGTAAGATCCATTTTAAAATAGTTTTGTACATAATGACGATTCCTTTCTATATTTCTCATTTTATCAAAAATAGAGTATAATCAATCTAGGAGGATTTAATTATGATTCTAGTTATTGTTATTGTTGTTTTAGTTTTATTAGTACTATTCTTAATGTCTAGCTACAATAAACTTGTTCGTTTATCAAATAAGGTAGATGAAGGTTTTTCTACAATGGACGTGTATTTGAAGAAGCGTTTTGATTTGATTCCTAACTTAGTAGAAACAGTGAAGGGATATGCGAAACATGAGGCGGATACATTGAGTTCAGTGATTGCACAAAGAAATATGGCAAAAACATCAAAGGATGTTATGGATAGTGAAAATAAGATCACAAATGCGATTCAGGGTATTTTTGCGGTGGCAGAACAATATCCGGATTTAAAGGCCAACACAAATTTTATGGATCTTCAAAACCAATTGAAGAAGGTCGAGGAGGATATCGCAAATTCTCGTAAATACTATAATGCTTTAGTTCGTGAATATAATGATGTGATCATGAGTGTTCCGACAAATATTGTGGCATCTTTATTCCATTTCGAAAAGAAAACAATGTTTGAAGTGGCCAATGCTTCGGAAAGAGAAAATGTTCAAGTTAAATTTTAAGAAGGTCTTTGCCTTCTTATTCGCATTTGTACTTTGTTTTGGATGTATCGACATATATGCTGATGATGGAGGATATACAATTGATAATTATACGGTGAATGCCACATACAATTCGGATAATACAATTGATGTTAAAGAAGTGATTGATGTGAACTTTTCAAGTTATCGTCATGGTATTTATCGTAATATTCCAGAAACGATGTATATCAATCGTGATGAAAAGTATAAGTTAAAAATTAAAGATATCAACGTATTAAATGATGAGTATGATGTAGATAGTGATTCTGGGAATCGTGTGATTCAAATTGGAAGTGCAGACTATACAATCATTGGCCCCCACACCTATACGTTGACATACAAGATTGTGATTCCAGAAGATTATCATTCAGATTTAGATTTTATTTATTATTCTGTACTTGGAAACAATTGGGATACAACCATTTCTCATTTTAATTTTGATATTCAATTTGAGAAGGCTTTGACAGAAGATGAGATGTCTAATATTAAAGTCTTTAGTGGAAGTCTAGGAAATCAATCGAATGATTTAAATGTAACTCCAATCATTACTTCGAATTCTATTAGTGGAGATGCCTATGATATTGGTGTAAAACAAGCCATTACCATCTTTGGTAAGTTAAGAAAGAACTATTTTGTAGGTGCCAAACAAACAACTTCAAAGACTCCATTTGTCTTTTTAGGGTTAGCTATTCTATTTGGCTTATATAGTTTGATTCGTGCATTCTTATTAAAGAAAACGCATATTACACCAATTGTGAATTTCTATCCACTAAAAGATATGGATCCAGCTATGGTTGGAACGATTGTAGATGAGTCCGTGGATCAAGAAGATTTAGTGGCATTGATTCCATATTGGGCTAGTAAGGGATATTTAACCATTTCTGAAAAAGAGGATGATTTAGTACTTACAAAGGTAGAGAATCATGAACCACCGATTTTAAAGCATCAAAAGAAGATTTATAACGGATTGTTTAAAACTAAAAATAGTGTGAAATTATCAAAATTATCAAGTAAGTTTGGTAAGGCTATGGATGATGCCAAAGAAGCTTTGAATGATGAATTTAGTGGAGATAAGAATTTATCAACAATTGATCATGGCTTTGCGACGATTATTCTAGCCACGATTTGTATGATTGTATGTATCTTATTCAATACTCGATATAGTATTGTAGATAATTTGATTGAAACCATTTTTGCGACATTTAGCTTTGTGCTTATGATGGTTTTAAATTATTCTGCAGCAGCAACAAATGTATTTAACAAGAATAAACTAGTTGTATTAAAGAAAGTATTAAGTATTGCGTTTATTTTGATTCTAGCATACTTTATTTATAGACAATGCGATTCGATTCTAAGTATTGTACCATTTGAATTTATGATGATAGGCATTGTGGTTGTTTCACTACCAATACTTTTGATTTCTAAATTTAATGTGGTGAGTGAATACTTTAAAAGTGTAGCTCCTGAACTATTAGGTTTTAAAGACTTTGTTGAAAAGGCAGAAGTACCACAATTGGAAAGATTATCTTTAGAAAATCCATCTTATTATTATGATGTCATTCCATATGCGATGGTATTTGGATTATCTGAAATGTGGACAAAGAAATTTAGTACGATTCCTTTGGCACAACCAGATTGGTATGATTCTTATTATTCAGATCCATGCTCTTCTTATTTCTATTACAGAATGTTGACAAGAAATATGTATGAACCGATTCATGAGAATTTAATGGATTATCAAACAGAACAAATGAAAAGTACAGCCGATAGCATGGGCTCTAGCTTTGGTGGCTTCTCTGGTGGAGGCGCCGGTGGCGGAGGCGGCGGAAGCTGGTAATAGATAAGTATTAGGGTGATGAGCCCACGTAACTTGGTAGGTGTTGTGTACCTACCTTTTTCGTATTCCATATAAAAAGAAATGGGTAGGCGTAGAGGCCTACCTATAGTACACGTGCCATTCACCCTAATACATATTTCGTACATGTTTATTATCATAAAATAAGCAATAGAGTGGGCTGAATAAAAAGACTTGGAATTATCCAAGCCTTATTGAGCATTCATCTTTTGACGATACAAGTTACGACGATCTAGAGCCGTTAAACCTTTTTTACGGATACGAATCGCATCTGGTGTAACTTCTACTAATTCATCATCGTTGATCCATTCTAATGCTTCTTCTAGTGAGAAGATTTTTGGTGGTGTTAATAGCATAGCTTCATCACGACCACTTGAACGGATGGCTGTTAACTTCTTGTTCTTTAATGGGTTAACATCCAAATCGATGTTTTTAGAACTTTGACCAATGATCATACCTTCATAAACAGGTGTTTGTGGAGAAATGAATAATTGACCACGTTCTTGAAGGTTCCATAGGGCGTAAGTCATAGCTTCACCAGTTTCAGTTGAAATCATAGCACCTTCCATACGTTGTGCGATTTCTCCTTTATATGGTTCATAACCACTAATACGACGTACTAATGTACCTTCACCGTGTGTATCATTGATAAATTCTGAACGGAAACCTAATAAACCACGAGTAGGTGCTGTATACACGATCTTAACATATCCATTTTCTTCAGACATATCTTGCATAACACCCTTACGAAGATTTAATTTGTTGATGATTGTTCCTGAATATTCTTCTGGAGCTAAACATACAACTTCTTCGATTGGTTCTACTTTGTGTCCATTTTCGTCTTTGTGTAGGATAACCTCTGGCTTAGAAACAGCTAGTTCATAACCTTCTCGACGCATATTTTCAATCAATACAGAAATATGCAATTCACCACGACCACTTACTTTGAAGCAATCGGCTGAATCGGTTGGTTCAACCTTTAATCCAACGTTTACTTCTAGTTCTTTTTCAAGTCTTTCTTTTAAGTTACGACTTGTCACATACTTACCACTTTGTCCGGCAAATGGACTTGAGTTAACATGGAAGTTCATTGATAGAGTTGGTTCTTCAATTTCAATGTGTTCCATTGGTTCAACATGATCAGCTGTACAGATTGTATCACCAATACTAATATCTGGCATACCCGCAATAACAACGATATCTCCTGAATGTGCTTCTGGAACGCTTGTTCTAGATAATCCTTTGTATACGAATAATTTAGATAAGCTTTCTTTGGCATTCAATCCAGATTGGTTACAACGAATATATTGTTGACCTTGTTTTAAAACACCTGAATATAAACGTCCAATTCCTAAACGACCAATGTATTCATCGTATGCCAAGGCAGATACTTGCATTTGAAGAGGTTCTTCATCCATATCTGGATATACATCACAATGTTTTAAGATTGTATCGAATAATGGGTCGATGTTGTCGCTAGGTGTTTTAAGGTCATATTGAACACGTCCTTCTCTAGCTACACCATAAAGGATAGGGAAGTCTAATTGTTCGTCGTTGGCATTTAAGTCTAAGAACAATTCGTAAACTTCATCGACAACTTCTTCAGCTCTTTGGTCTTTCTTATCGATCTTGTTGATCAATAGAATAGGTTTTAAACCAATTTCCAAAGCTTTTGATAATACGAAACGAGTCTGAGGCATTGGACCTTCACTCGCATCAACTAATAAGATAACTGTATCTACGGTACGGATAATACGTTCAACTTCACTTGAGAAGTCGGCGTGACCTGGCGTATCTACAATATTAATTTTTACACCGTTATGAATAACGGAACAGTTTTTAGAATAAATAGTAATTCCACGTTCACGTTCTAGATCGTTTGAGTCCATGATGCAGTTAACAACTTCTTCGTTGTCACGGAAAACATCACTCTGTCTTAAAAACGCATCTACTAACGTACTTTTACCGGCATCAACGTGGGCGATAACGGCAATGTTAAGAATTTTTTCTTTATTGGACATACTGTCACTCACTTTCCTGTCAAAAACAGTACAATTATAAAGCAAGAAACCTTAAAACTCAATAAAATGTGCTATAATAAAACAAAATTTTTCTGAAAGGGGTAACACCATGCAAGTGCAACATATAAAAGAGTATTCAAATTGTTTGGATCGTGAAATGGAATATAAAATCTATGGCCAAGGCGGTAAGTTGTGTCTAGCTATTCCAAGCCAAAATGGACGTTTTTTTGAATGGGAAGATCGTGGTATGATTCATGAAGTTTCTAAATGGATTGAAGCCAATCAATTAACGATCGTAACGTGTGATACTTTGGATACAGAAACTTGGTCTTATCCTTACAATACAAAGGTGCGTATGTTGAAACATGAACTTTGGTTTGAATATATTCTTTCAGAATTAATTCCTAGTGTACAAGAAAAGATGAACAATCATGATAAGTGGATGGTTGCAGGGGCAAGTCTAGGTGCAACGCATGCCGCTAATTTAATTTTCCGTTTCCCAAATCAATTCGATGCCTTATTAGCCTTATCTGGCATTTATGATACAGAAATATTCTATGGAGATTATCATGATGAAAATACGTACCATAATAATCCATGTGCCTACATGAAAAATATGGATTTAGATCATCCCTATATGGAATTGTATAGACAATCCAAATTGATCTTTTGTGTAGGACAAGGCAATTGGGAACAAGAATGCGTTGAATCATTAAGACAAATCAGCACCATTCTATATGATCAACAAATCAAGGCTTGGTGTGATTTCTGGGGTTATGATGTCTATCATGATTGGCCTTGGTGGAAGATACAGCTACAGTATTTTATGGGACAAATATTTAAGAAAGTATGACTAATATTAAAAACGAGTTGATTTCACATTCGAATTTGTATGTGTGGACACAAATCAACTTTGCGTATCATCCTAATAAAATTGAAGGCTCTAAATTGTCAAAGGATCAAACAATAAGAATATTTGAAACGAACGATTTAACAATGGATTCAGATGATGCACTCGAAACACAAAATCATTTTCGGTTGTTTGATTATATGTTAAAAACAGTGAATGAACCATTATCAAAAGAAATGATGATTCAGATGAATATGATTTTGAAAGAAATTATTTGATTGACACTCTTTTAACGCAACAAGATATTTATGCTTCTGTTTGTGAACAATTAGATTTTTAAAGGAGTAGCGTGAACTACTCTTTTTGTGATAGATGACCTTATGTTCTAGCCACTTATTTGATTTAAAACGAGCTAAGAAGATAAATGAGCGTACTGTTCAATCAGATCCCATACCAATCCATACAGCTAATGGGCCCATATGGAATTGATGGACTAAAAAGATTGTGACTACAACTCTGCAGATCCACATAGATAGAGTGGATGTGATCATACTAAATTTGACATCACTAGCAGCTCTTAGGCCATAGCCTGGTAAGAATGAGGGTGTCCAGAATATCATTTTGTATGTGAAGACAATGCGTGTTAACCAAATGGCTAGTTTGGCGCTTTCTGGCTCCATTCTAGCAAGACTAGTGATTTGTTGAATTGGAAACATGATTATTGCACAACATATAATGCAGGCTATCCATGCATATTTTGTGAGTAAGATTGTATAGTGTTTCGCTTGTTCGTATTCTTTAGCACCTACACATTTTCCTACGACAGTCATCATACCAAGTCCAATACCGATGCTTGCTTGACATGCAAAACTTTCTAGCATGGCCACCATGACTTGGGCGGCAATGGCGGTTGATCCCATTGTGGATACAGTGGATTGAATGACGAGTTTTCCAAATTGAAACATACCATTTTCAATGCCGGTTGGAATACCTGTTTTTAATATTTTTGTGATTGTTTCAATTTCTGGTCGGATACTTAAATAGGAATCAATATATAAATCTTGTTTGGGCTGTTTTAAAAGGATCAGGATAATAAGGGCACTGATGATTCTTGATAGTAATGTAGATAGGGCAGCTCCGGCTACGCCTAAGCTTAGGGTAAAGATGAAGAATACATTTCCTATAATGTTTAATGTGAGTACCCATCTAACGACCCCATGCACTAAATAGACATCGATATTGTCAATATAACAGGTACTATATCCTTGTACAAAGGATGGTGCTCGTTATGTATTACAAAAGAAATAATAAACGTTTGTCTGTTAGTGGTCGTGGAGACTATATGTCTACTTCTGATTTCATTATTCAATATTACACAAATTTAGATGCTTGTCGTAAATTTTTCTACGACATCAAATGGCCTACTGGCTACTATTGCGAAAAGTGTGGCTGTACTCACTACTATTTCATGAAAACTAAGAATTGCTATCGTTGTGCTAACTGCAAACATGATGAAAGATTATTATCCAATACAATCTTTCAGGATAACAAACTGCCTTTAAACGTTTTATTGTACGGTTTGTTTCTAATCTTTACTGCAAATAATGGTATTTCTAGTATGGAACTTTCTAAAGAATTGAAGGTCAATTACAAAACAGCCTGCTTATTACAGACTAAAGCTCGTATACTTATGAAAAATTCGAATTCAAAGAGATTTTTGGATTCGGATTTTTATGAATCAGATGTAGCCTATACAGGAGCTCCATCACATAACGGAAAGTGAGGGCTGGGTACTGATAAACAGCCCTTTTTAATAGGCTTTCAACAGAACAAGAAAATCAGTATCCACGTTTTGTTAAGATGCAGGAAGTGACCACAGATTCAAGCAATATCATAAAAGGATATTTTGAAAAATATGTAAAAATGTCCAAAGAAAGAAAATTGAATACAGACGGCAAAACAACATACAATATCTTAAAAAATAGGATAGAAGTAAACAACGAAGTAATTGACTACGATAATGATAACCATCGATTATACTTTCTAAACAAGATCATATCCAATTTAAACAGTCAGTTTATTGATAGATTTCATGGCGTTACCAAAAGAATGTTGCCCTTATATTATTCTGAATTCGAATGGAGATTCAATCACAGGAACTGCAAGTCTATCATGGATAAGATCAAGAATTATATAATGCAATCAAGCATAGCCGCTCGAAAGATGATTCGTGATTCAATGGACCAATATGCCACGGCTAGAGGCTTGGAAAATGCCTAGGGTTGTCAGATGGGTACTCACAATGTTTGATATGTTAGAGCTAAACGCAATGGTCATGGGAAGTCTTGAATTTTGACTTGTTCGAAAGCTTGCAGCACCTGCATTGTATAGGGCGATGAAGAGGGTAGGATAGTGCCGTGATGAATAGATAGCTTAAAGAATTATCCATCACGCTTTTTTCTATAGATTCAAAACTCAGTGTTAATAGCGGTCTTCTGAATAAAATGCAGGGTATGGTAATCAGTATGGAAATAAGGGTGACGGAGATAATCAATTGTTTCAAGGCTTGATTGGCCTTGTTTTTTGGTCAGAACCTAAGTGTTGGGCACAGATGATGGCGCCTCCGGTTGCCATGGCGGCAAATATATTGATGATTAAAATATTTAATGAATCCACAAGGGAGACGGCGGAAATAGCGGTTGAACCAATATTGGTGACCATAATGGTATCAACGGATCTCATTAATGCGTTTAAAACTTGTTCGAACATTAATGGAATCAAAAGTCTCCTTAATTGTTCTTTGGTGTACATGGTAAAACTCCTAAAAATAAAAAGATATCTTTCGATATCTTAACCTACAAGTACTACATCACGGATGTTTGGTACTTCTTCAAGTAATAATTCTTTGATTCCACCTGAGAAATCTTCAGAGGCCATCATGCATCCTTGGCAAGCACCTTTGAAAGAAACATAGACAACATTGAATTCGTCAACTCCTAATAGTTCAATGTCGCCTCCGTCATGTTGAATATAAGGACGAATTTTATCTAAACAATCATTAACGGCTTTACTATCTACTACAGTATCCATAAAATAACACTCCTAACTTATAAAAATAGTGGACATAAAATCAATGGGACAATCAGTCCTACCACAAATCCTCCGATGACTTCGACAAATTTATGACCAAGAACATTCTTTAATTTTTCTTGATAGATTGGATCGTCAAAGCGAAGTCCTGTCATTTCTCGTAAATCTTTGACTAACTGTTGCGTTAATTCAATATTTTTACCTGAGTAATAGCGGACGTGACATGCATCATACATGACAATAAAGGAAAAGATAGTGGTTACGGCAAATATGGCTGAATCAAAGCCTTCCTGAATTCCAATGGAAAGAGAAAGGGCAGTTACAGTGGATGAGTGACTGCTTGGAAAGCCGCCACTTGCGATGACCCAGTGTAAGTCCCATTTTCCAGTTCTATAATAATATACGACCGTTTTTCCTACTTGTGCAAGTATATTGCTCAAAAGAGCTGTAACAAGTGGATATAAGGACGATGGTATCATAAACTCACACTCCTAACAAAAAACATTATATCACACAATGTTAAATCGTGGTATAATCATGAGTGGAGATAGCTATGGAGGGAAAATAAATATGATTACGTTAGATTTAAATCATGCTTTCTTAAAAGAAGATGTAAAGGCTTATCAGAATCAAGTTCGCGCTATTGATGAAGCTTTACAAAATGGTACTTGTAAGGGTAACGACTTTATCGGTTGGCTAAACTGGGCTAACAATTATGATAAAGAAGAATTTAGTCGCATTAAAGAGGTTGCCGCAAAAGTACGTGAAAATACAGAAGTATTCGTTGTATGTGGTATTGGAGGATCTTATTTAGGTGCTCGTGCTGCCATTGAAATGATGAATGGTTTATATGGTGACAACAAGCCTGAAATTATTTATATGGGAAACACTTTCTCATCTACTTATATTTCACAGGTCATGAACTATATTAAAGATAAGGAAGTTACTGTAAATGTTATTTCTAAATCTGGAACTACAACGGAAACAGCATTGGCTTTCCGTATCTTAAAACAATTTATGGAAGAAAAATATGGTGAAGATGCAAAGAATCGTATTATTGCCACTACAGATAAGGCTAGAGGAACATTGAAGGCTTTAGCAGATAAAGAAGGATATGAAACATTCGTCATTCCTGATGATATTGGTGGACGTTTCTCAGTCATTACTCCAGTTGGATTATTGCCAATCGCAGTAGCTGGAATCGATATCGATGCTTTGATGAAAGGTTTACATGATGGTATGGGTGAATATGGAGATGCGGCTCTTGAAAAAAACCCTGCTTACCGATATGCAGTGGCTCGTCGTATTCTTCAAAACCAAGGATATGATGTTGAATTGTTAGTAAACTATGAACCTCAAATGCAGATGGTTGCCGAATGGTGGAAACAATTGTTTGGAGAAAGTGAAGGAAAAGATGGAAAGGGTATTTTACCTGATTCAGTATGTTTCTCAACAGACTTACACTCTTTAGGACAATTTGTTCAGGAAGGTAAGAAAGTATTGTTCGAAACAAACTTATATGTCGATACACCAATGATCGATTTAACATTCCCTAATGATGAAGCCAATGAAGATGGAATGAACTACTTGGCTGGTAAGAGTGTGGATTGGGCTAATAAAATGGCTGCCAAAGGAACATTACAGGCTCATGAAGAAACAGGTGGAGTTCCAAATATCTTATTAACTATGCCAGGCATGACTTCTTATGACTTTGGTAATATGTGTATGTTCTTCTTCAAGGCCATCGCAATGACAACTTTGATGAATGATTCTAACCCATTCAATCAACCTGGCGTTGAAGTTTATAAAAAGAATATGTTCAAACTATTAGGTAAAGAGTAATGATGAAAATAGAGATGTAAGCAAGTGTTTACGTCTCTTTTTTATACGCTTACAAATTAGAAGAGACTAACCTCTATGGTGAATTTAACCTTTAAAATTTGACATGAAGCTCGTATAATAATCTATGGTATTGAATATCTATAAAGGAGGAAATATTAATGCCTAGAGCAAAACAGTCTATGGATGGAAATACGGCTGCGGCTCACGTTGCGTATGCTTTTACAGACGTTGCTGCAATTTATCCTATTACTCCATCTAGTCCAATGGCAGACTCTATTGACCAATGGTCTGCAGCTGGACAGAAAAATATTTTTGGAAATCAAGTAGTTGTAAGTGAATTACAATCAGAAGCAGGTGCTGCTGGTGCTGTTCACGGATCATTAGCTGCTGGTGCATTGACTAATACATTCACTGCATCTCAAGGTTTATTATTGATGATTCCAAACATGTACAAGATCGCGGCTGAACAATTACCATGTGTATTCGATGTATCTGCACGTACAGTTGCAACTCACGCATTGAACATCTTTGGTGATCACTCAGACGTTTATGCTTGTCGTCAAACAGGTTTCGCTATGTTATGTGAAACTAACCCACAAGAAGTTATGGATTTATCTCCAGTAGCTCACTTAGCTGCTTTAGAAGGTAAAGTGCCATTCATCAACTTCTTTGATGGATTCCGTACTTCTCACGAAATTCAAAAAATTGAAAAATGGGACTACGAAGATTTAAAAGAAATGTGTCCAATGGAAGCTGTTGAGGAATTCCGTAAACACGCTTTGAATCCAGAACGTCCAACTATGCGTGGTTCTCACGAAAATGGAGATATCTTCTTCCAACACCGTGAAGCATGTAACACTGCATATGATGAATTACCTGCTGTAGTAGAAAAATACATGGGTAAAATCAACGAAAAATTAGGAACAAACTATGACTTGTTCAACTACTATGGTGATCCTGAAGCTGATCGTGTAATCATCGCTATGGGTTCTATCAATGACGTTGCTGAAGAAGTTATCGACTACTTAACTGCAAAAGGAGAAAAAGTTGGTTTAGTTAAGGTTCGTTTATATCGTCCTTGGTCAAGCAAACACTTATTAAAAGTTCTTCCTAAGACAGCTAAGAAAGTTGCAGTACTTGACCGTACTAAAGAACCAGGTGCTCTAGCTGACCCATTATACTTAGATGTAGCTACAACACTTCGCGAAGCAGGATTAAATGACATCACTCTTTGCGGTGGACGTTATGGTTTAGGATCTAAGGATACTCCACCTTCAAGTGTGTTCGCTGTTTATACTGAATTGTTAAAAGACGAACCAAAACCTCGTTTTACAATTGGCATCGTGGATGACGTTACAAACTTATCGTTGCCAGAAGTTAAACCAGCTCCTAACACTTCAACTCCAGGAACGGTTGAATGTAAATTCTGGGGTCTTGGAGGAGACGGTACTGTAGGTGCTAACAAGAACTCTACTAAGATCATCGGTGACCACACTGACAAATATATTCAGGCTTACTTCCAATATGACTCTAAGAAAACTGGTGGTATCACGATTTCTCACTTGCGTTTCGGAGACAAACCAATCCGTAGCCCATACTACATTAACCAGGCTGACTTCGTAGCTTGTCACAACCCTTCATATGTAGTAAATGGATACAAGATGGTTCAAGACGTAAAACCTGGTGGTGTATTCATGATCAACTGCCAATGGTCAGACGAAGAATTAGACAAACACATGCCTGCTGAATCTAAAAAATATATCGCAGACAACAATATCCAATTGTACACAATCAATGCCATTGATAAAGCTATCGAAATTGGTATGGGTAAACGTACAAACACAATCTTACAATCTGCATTCTTCAAATTAGCTAACATTATGCCAATTGAAGAAGCTGTAGATTATATGAAAGCAGCTGCTAAGAAATCTTACTCTAAGAAGGGTGATGCAGTTGTTGAAATGAACTATAAAGCTATCGATGCTGGTGTTGGCGCAACTCACAAAGTTGAAATTCCTGCATCTTGGGCTAACCCAGAAGCTGATGCACCAAAACCTGAATTGTCAGGACGTCCTGCAACAGTTAAGATGGTTAAAGACATCATGGAACCAGTTAACAAAATGGATGGAGATTCATTACCTGTATCTGCATTCGTTGGTAACATCGATGGTCAATGGGAAACTGGTGCTAGTGCTTACGAAAAACGTGGTACAGCTGTTACAGTTCCTGAATGGGATCCTGAAAAATGTATTCAATGTAACCAATGTGCATTCGTATGTTCTCACGCTACTATTCGTCCATTCTTATTGAGCGAAGAAGAAGTTAAGGCTGCTCCTGCACAAATCAAATTAGCTGATGTTAAACCAAAAGCTACAGAATTCAAATATACAATGAGTGTATCTCCATTAGATTGTATGGGATGTGGTGAATGTATCACTGTATGTCCAACTCAAGCAATCAAGATGGTTCCTCAAGAATCTCAAGCTGAAGAACAACCAGTATTCGATTACTTAGTAGCTAACGTTTCTAAGAAAGATTCTGGATTCGCTGATGACACAGTTAAGGGTTCTCAATACAACCAACCATTGTTAGAGTTCTCTGGATCATGTGCTGGATGTGCTGAAACATCTTATGCTCGTTTAATTACTCAGTTATTTGGTGAACACATGTATGTATCAAATGCAACCGGATGTTCTTCAATCTGGGGTGGTCCAGCATCTGTATCTCCATATACAGTAAACAAAGACAGCTTACAAGGACCAGCATGGGCTAACTCATTGTTCGAAGACAATGCTGAACACGGATTCGGTATGCAATTAGGACAAAAAGTATTACGTGAACAAGCTATCGAAAAATTAGGTGCTATGAACGAAAGCGAAAAAGCAACTCCTGAATTCAAGGCTGCATTCGAAAAATTCATGGAAACTAAAGAAAATACTCGTACTAACACAGAAGCAACAAAAGCATTATTAGTTGAAGTAGAAAAAGCTGCTGAAGCTGGATGTGAAGATGCTAAAGCTGTATTAGATAAGAAAGAATACTTAGCTAAGAAATCTGTTTGGATCTTCGGTGGAGACGGATGGGCTTATGATATCGGATTCGGTGGATTAGACCATGTTCTTGCATCAGGTGAAAACGTAAACGTTATGGTATTCGATACAGAAATGTATTCAAATACTGGTGGACAGGCTTCTAAAGCATCTAACATCGGTGAAGTATGTCAGTTCGCTGCTGCTGGTAAAGAAATGAAGAAAAAATCTTTAGCAGAAATCGCCATGAGCTACGGATACGTTTATGTAGCACAAATCGCTCTTGGAGCTAACCCTGCACAAGCAGTTAAATGTATTGCTGAAGCAGAAGCTTATCCAGGACCATCTTTAATCATCGGTTATGCACCTTGTGAATTACATGGTATTGCTAAGGGTGGAATGAACCACTGTCAAGATGAAATGAAGAAAGCGGTTAAATCTGGATACTGGAACTTATTCTCATTTGATCCAGCTAAGAAAGAAGCAGGTAAGAACCCATTCACATTAACTTCTAAAGAAGGAGATGGAACTTACCAAGACTTCTTACACAACGAATCTCGTTACACTCGTTTAGTGAAACCATTCCCTGAAAGAGCAGAAAAATTATTTGCTAAGTCAGAAGAAGTAGCTAAAGAACGTTATGAACACTTACGACGTTTAGTTGAACTTTACAAGTAAGAAATAAATGAAAGAAGCTGATTGATTTTGGCTTCTTTTTTTGTGCAAATTAAAAATTATTAATATAATGGTTGTAAGAGGTGTTATATTATGGAAAAAGGAAAATTAAATCGAATTACAGATGTCGAAGGTGTTTTGGTTGGGCATAAAACAATTTGTTCTGATTCTCACCAAACAGGTGTGACATTTATTCGTACAGCTGAAGATGTATTTCATCAAAAGTTAGCTTGTGGTTGTAGTATTTTAAATGGTTTTGGGAAGACGACAGGATTACCACAAATTATGGAATTGGGAACTTTAGAAAGTTATATTTGTTTGACAAATACTTTAAATGTGGGTGTTGTTCAACAAGCCTTAGTGGATATCATGGTCAAAGAAAATGAAGATTTAACAAGTGTTAATGTTGTCGTTGGAGAATGCAACGATGGATATCTAAATGCGATTCGCGATTGCGTCGTTACAAAAGAAGATGTTTATGAGGCGTATCGTGACTGTAAAAAAAATTTTGAACTCGGCAGTGTTGGAGCCGGACGAGGCATGTCTTGTTTTGAAATGTCAGGTGGTATTGGAACAAGTTCAAGAATCTTTGAGATTGATGGAAATACATATACTCTAGGTGTACTTGTATTGTCTAATTTTGGTTTAAGAGAACAATATTTGTTAGATAAAGTAGAGGGGAATCAATTGCCTTTAGAACAAGAAAAAGGTTCAATCATGATGATCATTGCAACGGATGCTCCATTAAGTGATCGTCAACTTCATAGAGTTTGTAACAGAATGCCAGTCGGTTTAGCTTTAACAGGATCGCATATGGGCAATGGTTCTGGGGATATTGCGATTGCGTTTAGTACCGCAAATCGTTTTGGGAATGAAGAAATCCATACTTTGAAACAAATCAACGATAATAAGATCAATATTGTATTTGATGCAGCGATTGAATCTTGTAAAGAAGCTGTGCACTTATCTTTGATTGAAAATGAAGAGGTAACTGGACAGTCTGGACATGTTCGTAATTGTTTAAATCAAGTGAAGATTTCATAGTGAAATCTTCTTTTTTATGTTATATTTTTTTGGTGATAATCTGAAAATAAAATTTATAAAAACAAGAAGTTAGAAGTACAAAAGGGTGCAA
>NZ_JAHQVB010000163.1 GCF_019052655.1 Holdemanella porci | reverse complement strand
CTTTTGGATCAGATTTATATTGTCTGTATCCATTTCTTGTAGTAGTTGTATACATTAGGATCTTATCATTTGGACATAGATAACAGTCGTATTCTTCATCATAGACATATTCGTATTTTTTAAAGAAATCTTTTTTGGTCATTGGTCTTTTATATGGCATATAAGGAATCTGATCATTTTGTACAATGGCTCTGCATATTGCAGGTGTCATGTATCCGGCATCTAACGAAACATTCTTTATCAGGTATCCATATTTTCCATTGATCAATTCTTCATAGGCATCAAAAAAACTAACACTATCATGTACATTTCCAGGAACTGTTGTAACTGCCAGTACGAACGAATTCTTATCGCAGAAAGTTTGATGCGAGTACGCAAAACATTTCTCCTTCTCACCTTTATGGAAGCAGCCACTTTCTGGATCTATAGTGCTTTCTGTAATTGTTTTAGTTGAAGTTTTTTTTACTTCTTCACCCGTTTCCTCATCATGTACATATTCTGTATGCACCATTGAATCAAAGGACTCTTTACCTATACATTCTCTATCCTCGTTGATTTCAGCCAACAGATCATCTTCGTATTTCTTTTTGAGGATCTCTACTTCTTTTTTGACACT